>CAZYDC010000143.1:0-10843 GCA_964646065.1 uncultured Planctomycetaceae bacterium
AAATACCTCGGCTTCGCCGGCGCGGAACGATAAGGGCGTAGGGCCTGCACGCCTTATGGGCGAATCAACCTGAGTGACAACCCCAACGCTGTGTTGGTTGGCGACAAGACAGGAAAGGATGGAGTTGACCATGGCCTGGAAACTGCCCCCCAAAGCCCCGCGCGCCTTCAAATCCGACCTCGACGAAGCCTGCCGCCATTGGGAGGCGTACTGCGCCGGGGAGATCCTCGACCGTCCGATCGTCTGCGTCACCGCACCGCGTGAAGGGGTCCAAGGCGCACCCGGCGCGACGTACCACGATCGCGTTTTCGGCGACATGGACGACGTCATCCATCGCGACCTCTGCAACGCGGCGGCGGAGTATCACGGCGGCGACAGTATTCCGCAGTTGCAATTGAGCTTTGGGCCGGGCGAGGTGGCCGTGTTCTGCGGCGCGGATTTGTGCTGGTCCGACGACCCCTCCGGCACCAATTGGAGCAAGCCCTTCGTCGAGGACTGGGAAAAAGCCCTGCCGCTGCGCATCCGGGAGGACCATCCGCTCTATCAGCGCATGCTGCGGTTCTATCGCCGCGCGTACGAACTAGCGGCGGGAAAGGTGCTCATTGCCTGGCCCGACCTGCACACCAACCTGGGTCTGCTGGCGGCCGCGCGAGGCTCCGAGCGACTGTGCATGGACCTGCTGGACCAACCCGAGATGATCGATCAGGCGATGCAATCTGCCCGGGCGGTCTTCACCCCGCTGGCCGAAGCCGTGCGAACAGCCGGGCATCTGGACGAGATCGGATATACCGGAGGGATATTCTACCTGGAGCCCCATGCGGTCCTGCAATGCGATTTCAGCTACATGATCGGCCCCGAGATGTTCAATCGCTGGGTGATGCCGGCGCTGGAGGAGGAGGCCCAGTACATGAAGTACGCCTCCTATCACTGGGACGGTCCCGGCGCGCTGGTGCATTTCGACAGCCTAATGGCCAGCCGAGGGCTCGACAGTTTCGGGTACGTCCCCGGCGCCGGGCATGGCGACATCATCGACCACATGGACCTGCTGCACCGGATACAGAAGGCCGGTAAGGTTGTCAGCGTCAGCGGCACGCCGGACCAGGTCAAGCTCATGCACCGCAAGTTGCGGCCGGAAAAGGCCACGTACTGCACCCGGGCCGGCAGCGTCAAGGAAGCCGACGAACTGGTCAAGTGGTTCACGCGAAATACCTGAGGCAGGCGCTGAATGTTCGTGTCACGTGTTGCGCAGGGTCGCGAAATACCCATCGCTATTGACGTTCTTGACCCATTCGATCAGTTCGGCCGGCGAGGCGGTCTTGGGCGGATGCGGCACCTCGTCTTGTCCGCAAACCGTCAGCTTTCTGGGTTTGCGCAGCGGGATCCCCACGGGAATCTTTCCGGTCGGAAACGTTGAATAAGTGCCATCCGTGTTCCTGATAACCACGAATTCACATTGACAACCGGCGTAAGTGTTCATAGAGATGCTCCGCACTATATTATCCCCGGTGTTCGGTCGGATTCAAGGATTCCATAATTATTTTTCTTCCTAAACGTTATCGGACAGCCTTCCCTTCGAATGCCCCTCTGGGCGGTAGCCCAAAGGCGCGCCCACGCAGACTTGGCTGTGCCGCCAAGACCCCGAATTCATCGTCGCCGAAGGCGTGAGCCCGCGACTGATCCGGTGACTGCTTCACTTGGGCAATCCGTCGATTTTGGCGGCCAGGATAAAATCGTTTTCGCTGAGGCCCTTGACCGCGTGCGTGCAGAGTTCGATCTTCACCTTGCCCCAGGACAGGAAAATGTCGGGGTGGTGCCCTTCGGACTCGGCCAACTCGCCCACGCGATTGGTGAACTCCAGGGCCTTGCGGAAATTGGGAAACTTGAAGCTCTTGGCGATCTTCATTTCCTTGAGCAATTCCCATCCCTGGACCTGTTTGAGGTACTCGGCAAGCACCGCCTCGGAAAGCGCCGGCGTTCCACCCTCGCACGGCTTGCAGTGCTTCACGCTCAAATCCGCTCCAACCAAAATGGTCATGTCGTGTACTCCTAACTTGCAAACCTTGTCCATGGGTCGTCTCAATACATTCTAGGGTGGCAGGGCTCGTGAAACGATGGATAAGGGTGCCGCCCTCAAGCGGGGTTCCACCAATTGGGACCCTTGCCCTCGGTGGCCTTAGCGGCTTGGGCGCGAATCTGGTCCATCGTCTCGGCCGGCAGAGGTTCGAACGCGGCGGCGGCTTGAAACGCGGCGTCCTGCTCGTTGGGGAAACTCATGCCAAGAAGGGCCACGTCAGGATCGCAGGAGAGCGTGTAATGCACACACTGGGAAACGCTCAAGGTCGGCGTCACGGGCGCGCCGGCGGCAGACTCCTTGCCGCCGGAGGAAAGTTTCCCTCGAGGCCGGAACGCCAACGGCCTGCCGTAGCCGGCGGTGTCGCCCAGCAGTTTGCCCGCGCCGAAGGTCTTGAAGCAGATCGTGGCGACCTGGTGCTCGCGGGCCAGCGGCAGAATCTCGTCGATGTACCGCCGGTCGCAGAACGGCCCGACGGGAAAGAGAACCAGGTCGCACAAACCGCTGCGGATGGCCTCGGCCAGCACGAGCGGATGGTGGCTGGATATGCCGCGAAACCGCACGCGGCCGGACTGGACGAACCGCCCGAGCTGTTCCATCGGCCCGCCCGGCACGGCGATGCGGCGCCAATCTTCCGTCGTCGAGCAGCCGTGAAAAACGAAGGCGTCGACCGTTTCGATCTTCAGCCGCCCCAGGCTGCCCTCGACCTGCGCAGGCAGCGGCTGGTCGAAGTGATCGATCTTGTCGATCACGAACATTCCCTCGCGCCGGGCCGCCAGGGCCTTGCCCACAATCTCCTCGCTGTAGCCGTTCTCGTAACCGGGGGCCGTGTCGATGACATTCAGCCCGGCGTCCATCGCGCGGCGCACCGTCGCCACGCACTGCTCCAACGGCACGGCCCGGTCGGCCACATCACCGATGCCCAGGATCGTCGCCGCAAAACCGGTGCGACCCAGGAGGCGCCGAGGGGAAAAACGAATCGGTTTATTCATTGCCGGCCGCCTCTCTTTGCTCGCCACTTGTTGACCACCATCTGCACGTGAACCATCCAGCCCCAAAGCGGCAGGACGATTGACAGGCACCAAAGGAGCTTCTGAAATATTTTTCTCTCGTCGTCCCATGAGAGAAAAATCATCTCCATCCATCCGATCAGCAGCACCACGATCAGGACGACAGTCACGTAAAGAAACCATCGTCGATACGTCCAGGCCAGCAGGACACCCATCCCCGAAAAACTCGCCGCCGCCGCGATGCCCACGGCATATTCCAGACGGTAGCGACAGTACGGACTGATGAGCAACTGGGCCAGGAAGATTGCAAAGAAAACCAGCATCGACCATAGAGGATGACGAATGAGCGGATGAAACGGACTGGTGTTTTTCACGACATCCTTTCAAACGTGGACAAGGGTGCCATGCCCAAGTCCGCGCGGGCATGGAGCAATTGAAGATTTCATATTGCCTATTGCACATTGAAGAGGCGGAGCCGGTTCTTTGCCGTTTCCTCAATCTGCAATCTGCAATTCTGCTCATGCCCGCGCAGACTTGGGCATGGCACCCTTCGATTCAGAACGTCCGGCGTTTCCTGGCCGGCGGGATTTCCATCCGGTCGCGATACTTCGCCACGGTGCGGCGGGCGATGGTGATGCCTTGCTCTCCCAGGGCCTTGACGATCTGGTCGTCCCGGAGCGGCGTGTCTTTGTCTTCCGCGTCGATGATCTCCCTGAGCTTGACGCGAATGGATTCCCAGGCCATGTCCGCGCCCTCGGCGCTGGCCTTTCCGCCCGAGAAAAACATTCGTATGGGGAAGATGCCCCGGGGCGTCTGGACGTATTTGCCCGCCACGGCCCGGCTGACGGTGGCCACATGCACGCCGACCTTGGCCGCAACGTCGGACATCGGCAGCGGGCGAAGGGCCTCCGGACCCTTCTCCAGAAACTCGCTCTGGACCTTGAACACCTCCTCCGTCACTCGCCGGATCGTCTGCCGCCTCTGCTCGATGGCGCCCAAAAGCCACTGGGCCGAACGAAGGTTCTGCCGGATGAACTGCTTGGCCGAGCGGTCGGTCCGGCGGTCGCGGACCATCTTGCGGTACTCTTTGGAAATATACAAATGCGGAAGGTTGCTCGACGGAATGCTCACGGAGATCACCCCGTGGTCGTCCACCTCCAGGACCGCGTCGGGCGTGATGACCGGGGCCGACCGCTGCCCCACCACCGACCCCGGCCGGGGGTTGAACCGCGAAAGATTCACGATCGCCGCCTTGATCCGCTCCACCGTTTTGCCGGTGCGGTGGGCGATCTGCGGCAGGCGGTTCATCTCGACGTCGCGAAGGTAATTCTTGACCAAGTCAATCTCCAGCAGCACGTTCACGCCGGCGGCGAGCTCGGCCTGGAGTTGCAGCAGAAGGCACTCCTTGAGGTTCCTCGCGCCCACGCCGGGCGGATCGAGCGTCTGCACCAGCGGCAGCGCCGCTCGCAGGGACTCCAGCGTAACGTTCGGGTCGCCGGCGGCCTGGACCTCCTCCAACGTGGAGTGGAGATAGCCATCGTCGTCGATGAAATTAATGATCTGCGTGCCGGCCTGCTTGACCGCGGGCGGGGCCTCCACGAACGCCCACTGCTGATGGAGGTAATCCCCCAGCGAGGCTTCGTTGGCGGGCGCGTTGGCCATCGCGTCCATCTTCCGGTCGCGCTCGCCGGACATGCTCCGCCCGCCGCGGGCCTCGCCCATCCAGGGGGCGTACTCGTCCTCGAAGTCCGCCAGCCGATGGAAGTCCTCGCTGCTCGAACCGCCCTCCTTGACCACCAGCGGACGCTCGCCGCGGTCGGGCAACTCGTCGCCGCCCTCCCCGTCGTTCTGGTTCTCGCCGACGACCGGGCTAAGCTCCAGCACGGGGTTGGACTGCATCTCCGCCTCGATGCGCTCCTGAAGGGCCAAAATGGGAAGCTGTAAAATCTCCATCGCCTGGATCATCTGCGGAGCCAGGCGCATCGACTGTTCCAAACGGAATGAAGTGTCCAGCCTCATCTACTGTATTCTACAGTGCAATGCGTTTTATCGCAACTTGCGAGGGAAAACCGAAGGGCGTAGGCCGTGGTCCGTGGGCCGTAGGCAGTGACGGCAAAGAGGCGGCAAAAGCGGATATCCCGCGCAGATGAAACGACCCGGCAGGTTCTTTGTTGTTTCTTCGCCGTTACCGCCCACGGCCAACGGTCCACGGCCTACGCCGTTTCTTCGCCGTTACGCCCCACTCTCCACGCGCCACGCTCTACAGTTTCTTCCGTTCCGTCAGAGCGTCGGCGAGGATGGACTTGTTGGCGTATTCGATCTGTCCGCCGGCGGGCAGGCCGCGGGCCAGACGCGTGATCTTGACGCCGGTGGGTTTCAAAAGTTCCTGGATGTGCAAGGCCGTGCCGTCGCCGGCGACGGTGGGGTTGGTCGCCAGGATGACCTCGCTGACGCCGCCGGCCTGCACCCGCGCGACCAATGCGTCGATGGTCAAGTCCTCGGCCTCCATGTCGTCCAGCGGGGCGATGTGGCCCATCAGCACGTGGTACATTCCGCGATGCACGCCCGTGGACTCCAAGGCCAGCAGGTCCTTGGGCTGTTCCACGACGACGATCACAGACTTGTCGCGGGCCGGGTCGCCGCAGATGGTGCAGACCTCCTCCTCGGCGATGTTGAAGCAGATCTTGCACGGCCGGATCTTGGTTTTCACGTCGCGGATGGCGTCGGCCAGGGCCATCGCCTCTGCCGGCGAACTTTTGAGCAGGTGAAACGCCAACCGCTCCGCCGTACGCGCCCCGATGCCGGGCAGCTTGCCGAGTTCCGAGATCAGACGCTCGATGGTTTCACTGTATTTGGCCATAAGAAACAGCTTTCACCGCAGAGACGCAGAGAATGCAGAGAAAGATAGATGAAACAGCAAAAGACAAAACCACTGCCGTTTTTTCTTATCGTCTTAAGTATTTCTTTCTCTGCGGTCTCTGCGCCCTCTGCGGTTAATTTTGTTGTTAGAATCCAAGCCCCGGCGGGAGATCGATTCCGCCGGTCAAATCTTTCATCGCGGCGGCGGCGGCCTCGGCGGCCTGGGTTTGCGCGGCGGCGATGGCCGACTTGATCAGGTCGGCCAGCACGGCCGGGTTGTTCAGGGCATCGCTCATCGCAGCCGGCGCGATCTCGATCCCTGTCAGGACCATCTTGCCGTTGACGGTGGCCTTGACCGCGCCGTCGCCAGCCTCGGCCGTGTGCTCCGCGGCGGCCAGCATGGCCTGCATCTCGGGCATCTTCCGCTTCATCTCGCCGACCATCTTCAACATTTTTCCGATGTCACCAAACATGATCTTCCTTGCTTCCTAGAATTACTCACGCCAAGGATGGCGCTCCTGCCAAGTACGCGGATTGCGGGAACTGTGAAATACGGCTGCCACGCCAATGCGGTCGCCTCGCACGCTGTAAAATACCGAATACGGGAAACGCTTGATGACCGCCCGCCTTGTCTCGCCTCTCACTTTGGGGTACAAAAGCGGCGATCTCTGAATCGAGGCAAGGCTCGCCTCCAGGGACAGAATGAACTCTTCCCCCAGACCGGGCCTCTGCTGATTGTACCAGCGATAGGCTTCATCGACATGAGCTTCCGCCGGTGGAAGAAGTATCAGAACGTAGTTCATGAGGCCTTGCGCCTGATCCTCGCGATAACTTCCTCCCAAGGAGATCCCAAGTCGGGATTCGCATCCCATTCTTTCAGGGCGCGGTCCAACTCCTCCTCTTGTTCCTTGCTCAGTTCCAAGGGCTCCGGCACGGCGGCGATGGAATCCCAGATATCCTCCACCAACTGAATTCGCTCCGGGATACTGAGCTTCAGAGCTTCCGAAAGATATTTGTTCTTGTCCATATTGTCACTCTAGCATTTCAGGGGCGGGCGGACAAGACCTTGATGAATGGCACAAACCCAACAGCGCCAAGCTGCCTATTTCACTTTGGCTCCATTTTCTAGCCATTCGCAAAATAGGTTCTTGCATTATCTGGCGTATAGAATGGCCTTATTCTTGGCCTTTTCTTGCCTTGCGCAGCTTTTCAACAGCGCCGTCAATTTCCTTACAGAGCTCTTTGTGGCACCGTTCCATCAAGCCAACGTTCTCGGCGGTGCATCCTTGCCCCGGGTTAGCCTTAAGCCACTCCAAGATGCGTGCCTTTCGTGCCTCAAACGCGTCGCCTGCCTTGTCCCGCAGAAATACCTCCCACGGCTTGTCCAGTTTTTCCTTCTCATTGCACTCAGGGCATGCCGGGACTCTGTTAGAGATGTGGTTGCTGCCTCCGTAGCGAGCCGGGACAAGGTGGTCCGAGTGGAATTCCTCCGGCAACTTGGTGCCGCAGTAGGCACATTGATGGTCAAAGAATTCGGCTGCCGCTTTTATCTGAGCTTGGTTCGGATGCGGATCGACAGCCGCGCGGAGTGCCCGCTTGAGGACGTTCTTCGCATGGGGAATCGTATCCTTCGCAGCCATGTCAATAGCCTAAACATTAGACGCTTTGCCGTCAATGCTGAAATCGGGTTCCGGTTTCTTCCGACCATGGTGAGGTCGGCGGACATCAACGACTCAAAAATAAGAGCCTATCCGAATGGCTCCGTAGCACAGACATCCGAGCCTGCGCCTGCACAGCTTGAAAAGCTGTCCCACAGGATATTCGAATAGGCTCTAAGGTATGCACCGTCGCAGCATCCGGGTTGAACGGGGGCGGTTCAGCTATTCTCCGGTTCCTCGGTTTGAGGAGCGGCGTTGGGGTTGCGGCGGATGTCCACGACGTCGCCGCCGAAAAGGTCCAGCACCGCGCGGACGGAGGGGTCTTTGAGGATCTCGGTTTTTTCGGCGGTGCTCAGGTCGCCAAACGCCGGTCGCTTGGGAGTCGACGATGGGGGATTCGCGATGGGCGATTGAACGGAGGGAGCGCCCGTCGATGGATTTGTCGCCGGTGACGGACTCTGCGCCGTCCCCCCACCGGACGCCACCGGTGGGCTTTGAGGAATACCCGGGGTTCGCGGAGCAAACGCGGGATTTCCTGAAACCCGATTCGCGAATCCCGAATCCCGAGTCCCGGTTCCCGAATCCCGAACACCGATTCCCGAGCCCCGGTTATCCGTTAAGTTTTTTTTTAAGGGGGCGCCGCCGGACAGCGCCTCCAGCCGGGCGAGCAGGCTTTGGGGATCGACGAACTTGTCGGCGGCGGCCAGGCGGACGATGGCCGCCTCGGCCAGCGGGCGGGCGACCGAACTGGTGCGGATGTTCCGCAGCAGCGTCTGCAAAATGCCGACAGCCTGCACCAGCGTGGGCAGAGAGAACTTTTTCGCCAGTTCGCCCAGAGCGGCCCGCTGCTGCTCGGGCAGTTCGATCAGATCGCTGGAGGCCCCGCAGACCGAGGCGACCATCATGTTGCGGAAGCTCTCGCCCAGCGAGGTCACGGCGCTTTGGAGCGTCACGCCGCTTTCGAGCACGGCGTCGAGTTGTTTGAGCGCCCCGGCCACGTCGCCGGCGGAAACGGCCGCCGCGATCCCCAGCGTCCGCTCGTCGCCGGGCGTTCCCAGGATGCGGACCACGTCCGCGTCGGTGACTTTGCCCGCGCTGGCCGCCAGGAGCTGGTCCAACAGGCTCAGTCCGTCGCGCATCGACCCTGCCGCGGCTCGCGCGATGCGGAACAGCGCGTCCTCGTCAGCCTGGACGTTCTCGGCCGTGCATAGCACTTTGAGGTGCCCGGCAATGTCGCGCGTGGGGATGTTTCGGAAGTCGAATCGCTGGCACCGCGAGAGGATGGTGGCCGGCACCTTCTCGCTCTCGGTGGTGGCGAAGATGAACTTCACGTGCTCGGGCGGCTCTTCGAGCGTTTTGAGCAGGGCGTTGAAGGCGTCCTTGGTGACCTGGTGAACTTCGTCGATGTAGTAGATTTTGTACCGGGCGCGGGCCGGGCGGTAAATGGAGTTGGCGCGAAGGTCGCGAATCTCGTCGATGCCTCGATTCGACGCGCCGTCCATCTCGATGACGTCCACGTCGTCGCCTCGGGCGATGGCCTCGCACGATTCGCACTTGCCGCAGGGCGTGATGGTGGGCCTGTCGTACGCCAGGCAGTTGAGCGCCTTGGCCAGGATGCGGGCCATCGTGGTCTTGCCCACCCCTCGCGTGCCGGTGAACAGGTACGCGTGGTGGATCCGCCCGGTGGCGATGGCGTTCTTGAGCGTCTGCGCAATAGGCTCCTGGCCCACGACCTCGTCGAAGGTGGTGCTGCGATACTTCCGGGCCAATACAAGGTATTCCGCCATTGAGCGATCCGTTAACCAACCGAGGTCTTTCTGGAAATCCATTTACAATTGACAATTTACAATTGACAATTGGCCCGATGCAAACGCCGGGCTCTTTTTAATTGTCAATTGTCAATCGTCAATTGTAAATAAAAATGCCGTGCAGCCCCGCTTCGAATACGCCGCAATCGGGCTTTGGATGCGGAGCGGCTCGGGCCAGGTTGCCCTCCGGCACCCGTCGCGTATTCGCTTATGGCTGCTTCCTTCCGGACCTGACCAGGTTCACGACGCGACGTTGCAGAGGACCCAGCCGTCAACGCCGTCCACACCAGAAGTAGACCGGCCACGACGACCCTCGGCGGAGCATCGGTCCCGCTAAAGCGGATTTCGGGTCACCCTTCCGGGTTCAGGGCACCGCTAACGCCCCACCTAGCACGGCTTTATTATAAACAGCCTGCTCTATAGGCAGTAGGCCGTTCATTTCAATGTAAACTGTGCCCAACGGTTCCGGATTCTCCGGGTCATTGGGCGTGTCCTTGTCAACAACGTGGACTATTATACGTCCGTCACCATCCGGCGGCAAGAGACTTCTAAGAAGGTCTTGTTTTTCTTGGGCGGCAAGATCGTCGAGCCTATGCACCCGTTTCAGGTACTTCTGGCGGGCTGTGTCGATCTGCTTCAAATGGGCCGCATCTCGCTCCAATGTTGCCTGTTTGGTGCGGAGGTCGATCAACTGCCGATCTAGTCTGCCTTTTTCCGCGTCCAACTCCCGCCGCTTGGCTTGGGCGGCGTCTTTACTGATGAGGGCGTCCATGATCCCCCCCGCTAGGCGATGCTCTCGCTGCTCCAGTTTTCGGAAGGCGGCGTCGAGCCGGGTCTGTTCTTCAGAAAGCCCCTCCAATGTCTCGGCGTTGCCGCCCGCAGAGGCGTTGGCCAACATCAGAGCCTTGTTAAAGACTGAGTCGTTAGCCAGGAAATCGCCAAGCCGCCGGAACACTTCTCGCTCCAAGAGTTCGGCACGGACCAGCGGCAGCGAGCACCGCCTATTCATGACATACCCCCTGGAACCTTTCGCGGCCGAAGGTTGCCTTCGCAGTCCGCGCCGGTCAATACGAACACATCCTTGGCGGCGGCCTTTGTCCGAGGCTCGACGACCGGGAAGCCCAACGATGAGGTGAGGATGCTCAGCGTCTCGAAAGCATTCATTAGAAGTGGCCGCATGGCCTCGGTAACGAACGGCTCCGCAGAATCATTGCCGTTGTTCAGTGTGTAGCGGCCGACTTCTCTGGCCTTATTGATGCAGTACCACTCAAGGTACTTTACGTCAGTTTTGGTTAAACCGTGTTCCTGCGACATGGAAACGATGGCGATAGCCTGCTGCCAGAACTCCTCGTCATGCTGCTTGAGTCGGACAAGGCAATCCTCAGACTCGCCGATGTAGACGATCGGCTTGGCAAGGTCTTCCGACTCGCCGAAGCG
>CAZYDC010000144.1:0-10747 GCA_964646065.1 uncultured Planctomycetaceae bacterium
ATCACGTTCTTCGGCTGCACCGTGGTGTCGACGATGACCTTGGAGAAGTCCGAGGGCTTGGCGGCGCCGGTCCTGGTCGCCACCGACAGACTCTCCTGGATCAGCGCGACCAACTTGTCCTCACCCATCCGCTGGCGCCAGCGGGTCATGCACAAGTTCAGCTACATCCCGCAGCGATTCAACCTGCTGGGTTGCACGGGCTGCGGCCGCTGCACCCGGCTATGCCCCAATGGCGTGGCCATCGCCGAAGTGTGCGAGAAAATCGAGCGACAATGCAAACTCAAGGCCGCACCCAAATGATCCAGGACATCTACCGGACCACCACCATGCGGATCGTCACCAGCCGCCAGGAGGCGCCGGACGTTCGCACCTTGCGGCTGAACTTTCTGGACGAAGCAGCCCGGGCGGAGTTCTTCGGCAAGTACCGCGTGGGCCAGTTCGGGCTCTACGGCCTGCCGGGCGCGGGCGAGAGCGTGTTCTGCGTCGCCAGCCCGCCGACCCGCACCGAGTACATCGAATGCACCTTCCGCCGCAGCGGCCGCGTCACCACGGCCCTGCAAGACCGCGACGAGAACCAGACGATCACCTTCCGCGGGCCCTACGGCAACGGCTTCCCGCTGGAGTCCTGGCGCGGCCGGAACATCGTGTTCGTCGCCGGCGGAATCGCGCTGCCGCCCGTTCGCAGCGTCATCTGGAACGTGCTGGACCGCCGGGCCGAATTCGGCGACGTCACCATCGTCTACGGCGCCAAGAGCGTGGGCGACCTGGTCTACAAGGACGAACTGGCCCAGTGGGTTGGCCGCTCGGACATCTGGACCGTCACCACCGTGGACCCCGGCGGCGAGACGCCCGACTGGAAGGGCAAGGTGGGCTTCGTGCCCAACGTGCTCAAGGAAGCGGCCCCCTCGGCCGCCAACACCGTCGCCGTCGTCTGCGGCCCGCCGATCATGATCAAGTTCACCCTCCCGGTGCTCCAGGCCCTGGGCTTCCCCATGACTGACATCTACACCACGCTGGAGAACCGCATGAAGTGCGGCGTGGGCAAGTGCGGCCGCTGCAACGTCGGCCCCATGTACGTCTGCAAAGACGGCCCGGTCTTCACGGCCGAGCAACTGAGGCACCTGCCCCAGGGCGACCTCTGACGATTTACGATTGACGAATGACGATTCGGGGACTGAGACCGATTTTGTCTTCAAAATCGGTGTCTGTCCCCGATGTACGGCGTCCTGCCCGATTTGGAACTCCTCCTGCCCAACCGAAAACCCAATCTGCCCGACGGGAAACCCGTTCTGCCCAACCGGGAACCCGTACTGCCCGACTGGAACCCATGCTGCCCGACTTTATCGGGGCCCTGGAATTGTAAGCACGGCGTGTGCAGTGCGTTATGAATTTGGTCTCCTCATTTTCGCGCGCTCGCGATTTTTTTCTGGTCCTCCCGTAGCCAGTCGTCATCGGCCGCGACAGGGTTTGGGAGCGGGATTGCCGGATTGACAGATTAACAGGATTCAGAAACGGACGTTCATCTTGAAATCCGGTCGGGTGCCATGTCGTAGCGAAGCGAAGACCCGCCTGGGCGGACCCAAGTCTGCGCGGGTATGGGAGAATTGCAGATTGCAGATTGCAAATTTAGGAAACTGCGAGGAACCGGTACTGCCCTTTCAATAGGAAGTACGAAATCCATATGGCGCCGCGGAAGACATGCCCGCGCAGACTTGGGCATGGCACCCGAAACAGGTTCTCGCAACTCGTGATGCCTCCGGTCGGCATGGGGTATCCGCCTGGGTTGCGACCTCGCATATTCACTTGTCAAAAAAACGTCCGCGAACTCCTATCGAGCCCGCGCGAGGGACGCGCGAAAAAAAACACGTCCCTCTATATATAGGGGTGGTTTTCGCGCCTGATTCCTAGAATTGGGACTTTGAAAACGGAACGCTTTTCATAAGTCCTTGTCGGGCCACATCTCGATTTTCAGAATTATTTAAAAATAGTCCGGAAAAATCTTTCATCGGATTTTTGTGACACGTCAGCGTTACATTTTTGTAACGTCTTGCGTTTGTAGTGGCCCCGTAAGGGGCTTCTTTTTGTCTCGAACGATTCGGAGAAGAATCGCCTTACGGCGACACTACGAACCAAGAATCGCCTTACGGCGACACTACGAACCAAGAACGCCCTTACGGGCGCACTACAAACGAACCGACCTCCCCGCGCTCGCCGCCGGCTCGCGGCTAAACGTTTTGGGAGGGGATTTTTGCTGTGTCTTGCCGCTGGAGGGACTTTCGGCGGTGGGCGTTGAAGGCTTCGACGATCAGGCCGGCGGTCAGCAGCGTCACGGGGACGAACCAGACGGCCAGGGTGAGCTTCATTTCCGGGCTCATCGGCAGGGCGGCGGGGTGAATGTCCGGCATCATCTTGGCTGAGAGGTAGACCAGGGGCACGTCCAGGAACGCCGCGATGCCGTAGACCGCGCTGACCAGGGCGCGGCGGCGCTGCGATTCGATGGACGGCCGCAGGATCAGGTACACCACGTACAGCAGCCACAGGATCAGGCTGAAGGTGAGTTTGGGGCTCCAGGTCCACCACTGGCCCTTGGGGAACCACGAGTAGTGGCCCCAGATCATGCCCGTCAACAAAACCACCGAGCACAGCAGCACGGCCACCTTGGCCCCGGCCAGCGCCAGGTCGTCCCACCAGGCGCGCTGCCCCCAGAGGTAGCCGGCGCTGGCGACGAAGACCACCAGGCAGGCCAGCAGCGAGTTGATCGCCGAGGGCAGATGCACGTAGAAAATCTTCTGGATCGGGTTGTCGGTGACGCTGCCGTCCTGGTTCTGTATCTGGTCCGTTGGGGTGTACATGGACAGCATGATCGCGGCGGCGGCGAACAACACGAGCACCATCAGCCAGTAGGCCGCCCGCGCGGTTTTATTTTGCAGGGCCATAACGTTCATGCCTCCAGGACCCGTTCAAAGACCAGCCAACTGACCACCAGGAAGATCGCGTCGAAGGCGGCGAGGATTCCCATGCCGCCGCCGTCGAGCGGCTGGTGGTCGCGGAACATTCCCATCATCATCTGCGTCGAGACGATCACCAGCGGCAGGCAGATCGGAAAGACGATCATCGCCAACAGGCCGCCCTGGAGCCGCGAGGAACTGACCATCGCGGAAAAGAGCGTACCGATGGCAGCGAAGCCGATCATGCCCGTCAGCGTGACCAGGGCGAAACTGCCCGGGGCGGCCGACAGGTCGAACCCGAACAGCACGATCGCCGCCGGCGTGACCACGACGGCCATCGCCAGCATCAGAATCAGGTTGGTCACCAGCTTGCCCGCGAAGATGATGCCTCGGTCGATCGGGGCCAAGAGCAGCCCGGCCAGCGCGCCGTCGTGGCGCTCCACGGCCATTGTCTTTTCAAAACACAACACCCCGCCGAACAGGTACGCCACCCACAGAATCGCCGTGGCCGCGTATCCCGCCGACTGCTGGTCGGTCCCCAGCCCCAGACCCAGCACCACGATGATGAGAATCCCCAGCACGACCACCAGGCCGATGGTCTGGCGGCTGCGAGACTCGATCCGCAGGTCCTTGCCCACCAGCAGGGCAATTTGTCGGAGCGGGCGCATCATGTCCGGCCCATCCTTTCGAGGACGTCGGCGGGGTCCAGTCCGGCGGCCAGGGTGTTCAGGACGATCCTGCCGCCCTTGAGCACGATCACGTGGTCGGCCAGCCGCAGGCTCTGCGGGATGTCGTGGTTGGATACGATCAGCGTGCGGCCCTGGGCTCGCAACCGGCGCAACAATTCTTCGAGCGCCTGGCTGGACGGGGCGTCCAGGCCGTCGAACGGCTCGTCGGCCAGCAGGAGCTGCGGGTCGTGCATCAGCGCCCGGGCGATGGCGATTCGCTGCGTCATGCCGCGGCTGAGAGTTTTCACCGGGTCGTCCGCGCGATCGGGCAGGCCGACCATGTCGAGCAGTTCCGCGATCCGGGCGGCGGGTTTGGAGATGCCGTAAAGGTTGCCGAAAAACGCGAGGTTCTCCCTGGCCGACAGATCCCGGTAGAGCATCGGCTGGTGGGCGATCGTTCCGATACGCGAGCGGATGGCGGCCACGTCGCCCGCAGCCCGTTGGCCCAGGAGTTGCAGTTCGCCGGCGGTGGGGGGCATCAGGGTCGCCAGGATTTTGAGCAGCGTGCTCTTGCCCGCGCCGTTGGCGCCCAGCAGGGCGAACATTCGGCCGGTGGGCAGGCGAAGGTCGATGTCCTGAAGGACCGGCCGCTCGTCGAACCACTTGGACAGTCCCGAGGCCAGGACGGCCGGCGCGGGTTCGCCGGCGCCGTGGGCGGCGGGGGGGGCCTGATGTTCTGTGGCATTACTCAAGACATATCCTAGTGTGGTGTTTTATCCGAAAGATGGCTCACACCGCATTCCGAAACTCCAAGCACCAAGCGACAAATTCCAAACGAAAGGCGAAACAACAAACGTCAAAACCTCAAACGACAGACGGAATCACAACAAGTCGAGAATTTTGTTTGTTGTCGTTGCCGTTTGTCGTTTGTTTGTGATTTGATGCTTGTGATTTGGAATTTGTGGATCCATAAGTTTGTTCAATTATAAGGCAAACGACAAGAGGTCGCTCAATCTTTGTCCGATTTGGGATTGCCGGCCTTGGCCTTTTTTCCGGGTCGGATCACCATCATCGCGACGCACAATACCACGACCAACCCGCCGCCGACAACGGCAAGGATTTGCGGAAGGTTCGACGAGCTCGCGGCGGGGGCAGCCGCTTCCTTACCCAGATTGCCGACAGTCAAGAGCAGTCGCTGCCCAGCCTGCATGGCCGGCGCTTTGAAGGCCCGCATCGGTTCTTGCATCCCGAGCATGCCCGCGGCGTGAACGCCTTGTCCTTGCAGCGTGGATTTATCGTCGGGCAAGAGGATCATCAAGCCTTGGACAGGGACGTCGGCCTCCAGGTCCAGCGTCGCCTGCCCGTCTTTGACAGGCAGCTTGTAATTGATGGGAATCGGGGTCTGCCCCGGATGCATGGGCAGTTCGCTGACCAGTTTTCCGCTGACGACGCTCAGTCCGTTGAGTTGATCCACGTCGTAGGCCCCGGCCGGCAGGGGCAGGAGCACCCAGGACCGCTTGCCCTGGGCGTCGGCATTGCCCAGCCAGGCGCGGTCGGAGGGGTTGTTCAGGGCGAGCATCTCGACCACGTCCAGTCCGTCCGGCGTCGGCTGAATCCTCACGACGCGCTTCTGCAACTCCCACTTGGGCGCCTCCTGGGTGGATTCATAGACGGTGACGGTGATCTTCTGGGAGGGGGTGTCGGCGTCCATGGGCTTTCCGACGGCATCGAACAGCACGCCCGCGTGGTCGACAAACACCCGCGGCTGGAACGGCGATTTCAGCGAGAGGTTCTTCAGCAGGGCGGCGCCGGTTCTGTCGAGCTTGGTTTTGATCATCCTGGGCTCGGATGGAGGATTATTCTCGTCGTCCGGCGGGATCAGTTGGACGATCACATTGTCCTGGCCGACCGGGGGTCCGCCCTTAGTGCCCTGGACGACCTCGACGGAGATCGTGCCCGCCCCGCCGGGCTCCGTCGCGGGCGCCGCACCGTGGTTCGGAGGCATGGCGGGGAGCGTCGAGGCCATGCCCGTGGCGCCCGTGACCGGACAGGTGGGGGCATTGTCGTCCGCCGCGATAGCCGGAACGCAAAGGCCCAGCACAGCCGTTGCGAAAAGTAGTGCGTTGAATTTCATAATCGACTTCATCATCGTTTTCATTGTTTCTCCGCACCCCTTCTTACGGTTCAGTTCTGTGCTTTCGCCGTGTTTACACTCTCGCCGCTTTTATTGACAGATTCCTGATTACCCAGGCGTTTTCTTTTCAATGGATCCCACATCGCCGTCCGGCAAGCCGACATTAGATCCAGCTTGCTTGTCGGCGCTGTCGGGTTTATCGATTGCGTCGTTGGGATTACCGCTGGCGTTGTTGGGATCACCGCTGGACTCTTTGACGTTCGCTTGACCGCCCTTGGGCAGCAGGCAGATCAAGCTGCCCACGGCGAGCAGGCCTCCGCCGATCCAGATCCAGATGAGCAGCGGGTTGACGATCGCCTCAATGACGACGTTCTTGTCCTTGTCCTCGCCGGACAGGATGAGGTACACGTCGTCGCGCAGGCGGGAGCGGATGGCGACCTCGGTGCTGCGCTCCTTGGGCTGCTTGTCGTAATAGCGGATTTGCGGCCTCAGGACGCTCGCCTGCTTGCCTTCCTCGATCACGGACACCCTGGCCTCGATGGCTGCGTAGTTGCCCTTGAGCCAGGTTTCGCTTTCGCACTGGTCGCAGGGCGGGATCGTCGCTCCCTGTGCAACGCGGATCGTTTTCTGGCAGTCGGGGTTGGCGCACTTGAGAACCTCGTCCGCCTCCGCGACCTGCCCGGCCTTGACGGTTCGGTCCAGTTCCTCCATGGGCGAGTCCAGGCGCAGCGTGTGCCTGCCGATCTGGACCGACTGGCCCGGTTGCATCCGGAAATCTTCGGTCACGCTGAACAGGCTCGATCCGGCTACGCCGATGACGATCAGGGCCAGGGACGCGTGGACGAGTTGCCCGCCGTAGCGGCGGGAATCGGCCCGGAGCAATCGCCATTTCGCGAGGAGCAGGTTTTCGCCGGTGTTCCTCATCCGCGCCCGCAGCGTGCAGGCAAAGTCCACGAGGATTCCGGCGAGGACAAACACGCTGCCGGCCGCGGCGGCCATGGCCCAGGTGTTCCATGCGACCGTCAGGCCTATCCCGGCGGCCGCCAGGACTGCGGCGAGAATCGGCACGATCAACCTTCGCGGCGAACCTCGCCAGCCGTTTGGCCCCAGCAGCGGGCCCACACCCATCAGCGCCACCAGAACCAGCGCCATCGGCAGCACGATCTTGTTGTAGAAATGCTCGTCCAGCGTGATCGGCTCGTCGGTGAAGAACGGCCGGATCAGCGGGAAGATCGTCCCAACCAGCGTGGCCAGCATCATCAGGAGCAGCAGCATATTCGCCGCGACGAACGCACCCTCGCGGCTGACCAGGCTTTCCAGCGGACGCTCCGGTTTGAGCAGCTTTCGCCGCCAGAGGATGACGGCCAGCGAGAAAATCGCGATCACTATCAGCAGCGTCAGGAAGAACCAGCCCACCGGGGTCTTGGGCAGCATGGCCGCCAGCCACGGAATGTTCTTTTCCAGGAAGACCTGGAGGATCCAGCCGCCCTCCGACTTGGGAAACGCGTGTACCGATGGGATGATGCTGCCGCGGGTCAGGTACGATCCGAAGATGCACAGGAAGAACGTCAGGGCGATCATCGAGAAGTTCCAGCCCTTGAGCATTCCCCGCCGCTGGTGTGAGAAGATGTTGTGGAGCATCGCCGTGCCCGTTAGCCACGGCAGCAGCGAGGCGTTTTCGACCGGGTCCCACTTCCAGTATCCGCCCCAGCCCAGCTCGACATACGCCCACTGCATTCCCAGGACGATGCCGACTCCCAGCGCCAGCCAGGCGCCGATCGCCCACGGCCGGAGCGAGGCGACGTAGTCATTGTCGGTGCGGCCGGAGATCAGTGCGCCCAAGGCGATGGCGAAGGGGATGGCGAATCCCGCGTAGCCCAGGAACAGCATCGGCGGGTGCCAGATCATGCCCAGGTTTTGCAGCAGCGGGTTCATGCCCTGGCCGTCGGGCGGGGCGAAGACGCTTTGAATATGCGAGGCCGGGTCCGCCACCCAGTTCAGGTCAAATGGGTTTGCCGCGAAGAGCATCAGCGCGGCGAAGAACGCGATGAGGACCGACAGGATCGCCACCGGCGGCGCCTGCGTGGCGGCGGGGGCCTTCCGCCAGGTGAAGACGGCCAGCGACACCATCGCCGCCAGCATCCAGGCCCACAGGAGAAGGCTTCCTTCGGAGCCGGCCCACATCGCGGCGATCTTGTACCCTAGCGGCAGGGCCTTCTCCGAATACTCCGCCACGTACTTCAGGCGAAAATCGTTGTCCAGGATCGCCGCCAGCAGCAAGACCCCGCAGAGCGTCAGCAGGAGCGTGGCGGCGTGAAGGGCCATGCGGGCCGCCCGAAGGGCTGACTTGGAATCGAACCGCGCGCCGGCGATGGACCCCATAAGCCCGGCGCCGGAGGCCAGCACCGTGGCCGCAAGGGCGTAGTTTCCAAAGGTGTCTAGGCTCACGAAGGCTTCTCCGGGCCGGCCGGTTTGGCGTCATACTTGCTGGCGCACTTGGTGAACACCTTGTCCGCCTTGAAAACTCCATCGGGCCCCAGTTTGCCCTCGACCACCACGTCGGCGCCGGCCTTGAAGAGGTCCGGAACCGCCCCGTGATACGCCACCGGCAAGTCGTGCGATTTGTCCTCGCCCAGCAGATGGAAATCCGCCTTGAGGTTTTGGGCGTCGATCACCAGCTTGTCGGGGCTGACCTTTCCGCGCAGGCGGACGTGCTTGTCGCGATACTGCGGTTCGACCATGAACGAGTCCACGCTCAAGTAGTACGAACTGCCGGACTTGAACCCGGCATAGGCCAGGTAAGCAACGGCGGCAACGAGGATCAGTCCGCCGATCAGGAATTTCGTGCGAGAAGGCTGCATCTTAGGTCCTTAGGAAATCCACACTAAGGAATTGTATCAAATCCCGTGCCAGGAGGACAACAGAACGTGGGGAGTGGAGAGTTAGGGAGTAGGGCGTAACGGCGAAGAAACGGAAAAGAGTCGCAAGAGCCTGCGCCGGCACCGAATCGTCTTTGTTGTTTCTTCGCCGTTACTCCCCACTCACTACTCCCTACGCTCTACGATCTTCCCTGCAATGGGAGGTCCGTCAAGGGCGAATTCTCGGATATGGGAAAATCCGCGAAGGAGGCCCGGAATTCTCGGTAATTTTCTTAACGATTCCTAAGCAATTCGCGGATTTCAAGAATTGTCGCAGCGCATGGCTTGTGGCACAGGGGTTGCTATTACATTTCCGGCCATGTTGTACGTCGGCTGAATACGAGTTCAGCCGGGTTTCCTGAACAATAGGTATCAAGCACAAAGGAGACTGATTTATGAAAAAAAACGGCGTTCCGACTTGATGCGTGAAGTTCGTTCCGTTTCACCGCAATCGGAGGCCATCGGTTTTCTCGCGTCAATGTTAATCGTCCGGATCGACTTACTGAATCAGTTAATTCCTGAAAGAGGAGTTGGAAAAAAATGAAAAAAGCACTCATTAGTTTGCTGGCCGCGGCGGTGATCGGTTGGGCGGCGCCCAGCGTGTTCGCCCAGGTCGGCGTCGTGGGGCACTCGGCTCGCGGCTGCAATAATTGTCACGTGCCGCACAACGCGGGCAAGTCCGACGGCAGCGACCCCGCCGCCAGTTGGGGCGTCCCGCTGTGGAGCGAGGTTCAAAGCCAGAATATCGTGGGAAAGACCTTCACGATGTACACCAGCAAGACGTTCGCTGCCCAGGGTGTCGTCCAGAGCGCCGGGCCTGACGGCGCCAGCAAGCTGTGCCTGAGTTGCCATGACGGCAGTTACTCGCACATCACCAACCCGCTGCGGAACTTCGGCACCGACCTGACCAACATGCACCCGATCTCGATCGTTTATGATTCGGCGCTGGCCGGCAGGACCAAGATTGCCAACGAGTTGCAAGATCCCTCCGTGGCGATGTCCGGGTTGGGCGGCACGATTCAAAACGACATTCTGGACAAGAATAACGAGATTCAGTGCACCACTTGCCACGACGTCCACGCCACCGCCATCACCCAGACGTACGCTCCCACCTATCCCGCCGGCGTCACTCCTTTCAACCCGTTGCTCCGGTTCGCGTGGGATCCGATTACGGCCAAGAACGACGAGAAGATGTGCCAGATTTGCCATAACAAGTAATTCGCACCTGACGGAGCGCAAGGCCACGAGGGAGGCCGATAGCATGCGCAAGACATTGGTTTGCATCATGATGATTGGCGCGGTTTTGTGGATGGGCCAGTCGCTGTACGCCCATCCGCAAAGCTGCGCCAACTGCCATGTTCCGCACAATGCGGCCAAAGCGACGGATCCCAAAGCCAGTTGGGGCGTGCCGCTGTGGAACACCCAGTACACCAGCAACATGCCGACCTTCACGCTCTACAGCAGCCCCACATTCAGCGCCTTGGGCACCGACATCGCACAGCCCAACGGCTCCAGCAAGATGTGCCTGGGTTGCCACGACGGCACCTACTCGACGTTCCAGAACAGCCCCGCCAATCCCATGAACTTCGGGACCGACCTGAGCACAAGCCACCCGATTTCCTTCACCTACGATTCCGCCTTGGCCGGCAGGACCCCGATCCCCGGCGATCTGCGGGACCCTTCCGTGGCCCTGTCGGGTCTGCCGGGTGGAGGAACGATCGCCCAGGACCTGCTGGACGAAAAGGGCATGATGCAATGCACCTCCTGCCACGACATCCATGCGAACAACCCCGATACGACGTACAGCCTGAGGTACGCATGGAACCCGTCGTCCGGCAACGACGCGGTGATGTGTCAGGTTTGCCACAATAAGTAAGTAGTCGCACCTTGTTTGGTTTTTTCGAGGCGGCGTTTTCCGCAAGGGAAACGCCGCTTCGTTTTTTGGTTCATCCATCATTTTCGGGGCCGGCAGTTGCGGCACGGGAAGAAACAGCAAACCGCAGAACATTTGAACCTTCGAACAGCAGTCATTCATGTCCGTCCAACGGACGCCCTAAACCATGAAAATGCGATGTTAGT
>CAZYDC010000145.1:0-10740 GCA_964646065.1 uncultured Planctomycetaceae bacterium
CTTTCTTTTCTTCGGGCGGATTGTTGCCGCCCGACGCGGTCTTGCCGGGGGCCTGGCCGCCGAGTTTCTTCATCTCGTCCAGCCGGGTCTTGGTCAGCATCTGGTGCCACGAGCCTTTCATCGCCTTGGCGCGGGCCTGGGTGTACAGGGCCAGCGCATCGGAGAACTTGCCCTGCGCGCGAAGCTCCTCGGCCTGGTCGAACATCGGCTCGTTATTGAGCGTCAACTGTTTCACGTCGGCCAGGGGAATTTTGTGAACGCCTTTGCTGTCGAAAGTTTGCAAAGCGCCGGCCGAATAGTCCACGACCTTGACGTTATCGTAGGTTTGGTCGGCCATGACAACTTTGTCCGCCCACGCCGCCGACCCGGCGGACAAGACCGTCACGACCGCAATTTGCGCCCATCGCATATTCGCACCTTTATCCAGGATAAGCGATCCCGGGGGCAATCATAACGACCCAGGCTATTGCCGCAAAGAGGGTATCTTGTATAATGGGGTTTTACCGGAGAGAATCGCCCCGTGAGCATTGGACAGAAACAAAGAGTGGGCTCTTTGAGGTTTTACCTCTACGACCGGCCTCTGCACCCCGAGTTGTTCGAGATTTACCATGACTGCCGGATCGTCAAGAGCGGGTACGAGGCCCAGATCTGGGTCACCGGCTGCACGCACGTCATCGGGTTTTTCCGCGAGAAGCAGAGCCTGACCGAGGTCACCGGCGAGGCGGGAATGGAACTGCCCCAGCGGGGGCTTTTGCTGGACCTGCCCTTCCGCGGCGAAAAAGACCACGAGCACAAGCGCGCCGACGGCATCAACTATTGGATGAACTTCCAGGCCGAGACCATGAACCCGGAAGTCTACGCCCGTACACATCACGAGCTGGCCCGCTCCGGCGTCAAGCACGGCCTGTTCGTGCCCTTCCCCACCTGGATGTCCCACGGGCTGACGCCCTTCACCTACATCGACTACCAGGCCACCCCCAACAGCCTGCACGTCTTCGCCTTCCACGCCTTCCCCGAAGACCTGACGGTGCTGAAGACGCAATCCATTTTCGAGATGGCCTGAGAGGGGAAGCGGGTCTCGGGATTCGGGTTTCGGGAAGAAACTGCGAAGAAGGCTCTTTGCTGTTTCTTCCCGATTCCCGAAACCCGAAACCCGATTCCCGCTTTCACCGCCGGGTTTTTCTCTGCAACGTTCCTTGGTCTATGGTAGACTTCCCCCCGCTGGACGACAGAAAGGTCTAACCTATGCCGCCGACAGGACTGGTATTCAATCAGATTCAGGGCGTGGTCATCGCCAATTTCCGCGACGCTTCCATACTGGACAGCGCGGCCGTCGAGGCCGTCGCCAGGGAACTGTACGCCCTGGTGGAGACGCAGGCGCAACGGAAGGTGATCCTGGATTTCACGCCGGTGCGCTTCCTGTCTTCCTCAATGATCGGCGTGCTGCTGAACCTGAACAAGAAGTCCGCGGCCATCAAGGGCAAGATCGTCATTTGCGGGCTGCGGAGCGAGTTGCACAAGGTCTTCAAGATCATGAAACTCGAAAGCCTGCTCACCTTCGCCGAAAACGAGCAGAAGGCCCTGAACATCTTCGACGTGTACACGCAAAGCCAGTGATGGGCGCGCCATAGAATGGCTTGTGCTGGAATTTTACGACATGAATAAGCATCTTCGAGCATTCCTGGCCGGGCTGCTGCTGGTGATCCCGTTCGCGGTGACGCTCTACGTGATCTGGACGGTAGCGGGATGGCTGGGCGCCATCGGGATCGGAATCTACGACCTCTACGGGCCGATCCCGCTTGGCTTCGTCGGCAGACCCCACGATTTCCTCGGCGCCGGCGCCAAGTTCGGCATTGCCTGCGCCGGGGCCTTTGTGGCCCTGGCGGCGGTTTACCTGGCCGGGCTGCTTGCCCACACCCTGTTGATGGCTCGGCTGGTGCGGGTGGCCGAAACGATGATCCAGCATGTCCCGGGCGTGAAAACCATCTATCAATCCATTCGCGATCTGCTCAAACTTTTCGGCGCCGACTCCAGGAGAATGGGCAAGGTCGTGTTCTACCGCCCCAGCGGCGGCGAGATGGGCATGTTGGGAATCCTGACCAACCAGAGCCCTGTCGGCTTGGCCGGCATCGCCGACCACCAACTGGTGGCCGTTTACCTGCCCCTGGCGTTCATGCTGGGCGGACAGATCATCTACGTGCCTCGCAAATACCTTCAGGAACTGAATATGCCTGTGGAGCAGGCCCTGAAAATCTGCGCCACCGCCGAGATCGGCCCGCAGGACATCCCCACGGCCTCGAACGGACAAGCTGCCCTTCCGCCCGCACCATCGGCGAAGCCGCAAGAGCCGGCGCGACCTTCCTAATGTGATGGTGTGGAGTTAAATAGGGACGGACCCCATTTATTCAGAAATAAATGGGGTCCGTCCCTATTTAATTCCCTACTTAATTCCTGGAACCCAAATCGACGCCGGCTCGTTAGAATAGGAGAGGCGACCTGCGGACACCTCCGCGGGCGCACGAATTTCTCAGGAGAACGGTAATGCAGAAGTCATTGATTGTTACAGGCGTGGTGCTGGTGGTGGCCGTGGTGGCGCTGGTGGCCCAGCAGGCGGTTCAAGAGCAGCAGCGAGACGCGACGAACCACAAGGCCTGTCTGGCCGCGGCGTCGGACAGCCCGACGACCAAGCCCGCCAGTCCGTATGTGAACGTCAAGTGTCCGATCATGCAAGGCGACATCGACCCGGCCAAGGTGACGGACGCGACGACACGGGTGTTCAACGGCCAGAAGGTCGCCTTCTGCTGCGCCGGCTGCCCGGAAAAATGGGACAAGCTTTCGGACAAGGAAAAGCAGGCCAAGCTGGACGCCGTCAAGGCCCCGGCGGCCACGACCGAACCGGCCGACAAGGCGGCCCGTTGCCCCTGCTGCCAGTAGAATTGAATCTGGGTGCCATGCCCAAGTCTGCGCGGGCATGTGATCACCGCGCGATCATGCCCGCGCAGACTTGGGCATGGCACCCATCAATTGATGACTGACAAGGCGCTATGGGCGCCCTGCGCCCTGACCGATTTCGACGATGCGTGCGGCCACTTCGCCCACCGGCGCGGTCCAGATCACATCCGACCGCCGCTGAAGGTGGTCCAGGAGCATGTTGAAATCGTAGCTGGCCGTCGTCAAGCGGGAACCGTCGATGTCGTGGAAGACCAGGATCAGCCAGTGCCCCCTGTTGGCGGCAATCTCCTCCACCAGGCCGATCATCTCGAACCCGCTCGTCAACTGGCAGTCATGCCCCCAGGCGCAGGCCAGGTCTACCGCGAGCGGATTGTTTCCGAAACCGTACTCGCCCCGTCCCCGCCCGGCGATGAAATACTTGGCGATCAGGGGCACGTACGACTGCCGGGAGAGCCCTTTGCCGACATGTGCCTGGTAGCAGGGATAGGCGTACGTCCAATGTTTCTGGTGGGGAAAGAACTGTTCGAGCGACTTCTGCGCCGCCAGGATGTCGTCCTCCACCTGCTGGAGCGTCATGTCTTCCAGTCCGCCGTGCAGGAGGAAGTTGTTGGGCCCGAAGTGAACCATGGAATGGTTGCCGATCTCCTGCCCCCTTCCGGCCGCGGCCTGCCACTGTTCCCGACGGCGATGCCAATAATCGCGCAGCGAGACGTAGAACGTGCCGCGGATATCGTGCCGATCCATCAGCGGGATCGCGATGTCCATCTGGCTGTCGGTGCCGTCGTCGAAGGTCAACGAAACGGCGCCCTGTCGCGGCGCCCAGAAATTTTTTGGATCCATCGGCAATGACTCCTGTTGGAAATTATCTCAAAACCCGCGTGTAGCATGGCCATCTTGGCCATGAGTCCCATGGGCATCCTGCCCATGGTCTTTGCTTCTTCTGTTGTTTCTTCTAAGGCACAGTCATTCATGTCCATCCAACGGACACCCTAAACCGTGAAAATGCGGTTTTGGCCGCTGAGGTCGCAGAGAAACTGAGAAAAGCAAAGAGCTATGAAGGAAAAAGTTAAAGCTCTTCATCCTGCTAATTCATTTCGTCTTTGTTGTTCTCAGTTTCTCAGCGAACTCAGCGACTAACCTGTCTTCATTTTCAGAGCGGCAACGGCAACAACAAAATCAAAGACACGGGCAGGATGCCCGTGCCACATTTAGACATGGGCAAGATGCCCATGCTACGCTCGCGAAAGCAGCTCTTTTCGGAACTCGTATATTTTCGCGATGGCGTCGGTCAGCAGATGCGCCTGCGAAGGCGCGAGACCGTAGATGCGCCATCCGCACAGGACGGCTCGATCCTTCCACAGCGCCTCCGCCGCCGGCAAATCCCAGCGCGACGGCGTGATCGCCCGGACATATTGCGCACTGAGTTGGTGGCGTTTCTTTGTCTGCGGATAATATAGTTCGCTGTGGTGCAGCGGGGTATACGGGCATTCAAAGTTCCAGCCAAGCTCGGCCGACAGCGCGGTGCGGAACGCCTGGCCGGAAAGGCCGTCAAATTCCCGCGGCTCATACAGGAAGCAGAACGCGTAGCCCGTCTGGCGCGTGAGGTGCGGACTGCGCCGCAACGGCCGCACGCCTGGGGCCGATGCGACGGCGGCGTCCAGCGCCAGCCCATTGCGGTCCATGACCGGCGCGTTGCGCCTCATGGCCGCCAGTTGTCCTCGCAGCACCGCGGCCTGCAGGCTGGTGAGCCGGTAGTTGCCGCTATGCACCTTCACGCCGGGCCTGAACTCCCTGCCGCAGGATCGTTGGCTGACGATCCGCCAGTAGCGGCTTTCGTCGCTGGTCAGTATGGCGCCGCCTTCGTAGCTGCGCATGGTCTTGCTGCCCTGAAAACTGAAGGCGCCCAGCTCACCCAGGCTGCCCGAACCCTTGCCGTCCCACTGTGAGCCGTGGCTGTGGGCGCAGTCCTCGATAACGTGCAGCTTGTGCCGCTTCGCGATGGCGCGGATTCGGCCCATGTCGGCCATGCGGTGGTACAGGTGAACGGGGATGATCGCGCGGGTCCGCGGCGTGATGGCGGCCTCCACTTTGGACGGGTCGATGCACATCGTTTCGGGATCGACGTCCACCAGGATCGGAACGGCGTTGACGTCGCAGACGGCGCTGGCCGTGGCTTGCCAGGTAAGCCCCGGCACGATCACCTCGTCGCCAAAACCGATATCCAGCGTCTCCAGCGAGACCTGCAGCGCGTGTGTGCCGTTGGTGACCAGGACGCAGAATTTCGCGGTCTGGAACCGGGCGAATTCCTCGGCGAACATGGAGGCCATCGACTTGATGCCCGGCCAATCGTCACCGAGCCCGGAATCGAATGCCTCCAGCAGGTACTTTCGCTCCAGGTCTTGGCGGAACTTGAGTTGCGACTTGCCCAGAAGGTTCCGTGTAACAGGCCGGCCGCCCATACATGCTAACTTGGACATCGTTTGGATTCCTTGTCTTGCTTCGGTTCCTGTCGTCTCTTCGCCGTTTCTTCGCCGTTTGAAATTTCTTCTTCTGTGTCCTCTGTACCACTAACGTTACAAAGCGTGATTTCTTGTAACGATCTTTTCCGAAGTCCGTTCAGTATTCGTCATTCGACATTCGTCATTTGGTTGCGGCCGAAGGCCGCGCCGAGATCTCTGTGGTGATTTCTTTTGCCTTACCGCAGGAACGGCGGGATGAAATCGACCTGCTCCTGGTTGGCGCTCATGGGCACGCAGTTGCCGTGTCCCATGCCGGGGACTTCGACGTACCGCACGTTCATCTTCCGCGCCCGCATCGCGGCGACCATCGGGTCGGAGTGATGCTCCTTGGAGACGGCGTTGTCCTTGTCGCCGTGGATGAGCAGGTAAGAAATATCCGGCATCTCGGCGACCTGGCAGATGGGCGAGTGCTCGGCCAGCAGCGTGGGCAGGTCCTCCTTGTAGCCCATGAAGGCGCTGCGGATCGTCGCCGGAAGGTCCGGGCGCTCGTTGAAGTGGTATCGCAGGTCGCACACGGGGCAAAAGGCCAGGCACGCGGCGATGGGCCGCTTGGCGTACCGCGTGTAGAGCAGCGAACCCAAACCGCCCATGCTGCCGCCCGTGGAGATCAGCGGCAGATCGCCTGGCAGGCCGTAAAGTTCATACACGCCATCCACCAGTTGATCGACGAATTGCCTCACCTGGCGGTTCATCCACGACCAGGGCCCGCAATACGGATACACAACCAGCCCGCCGGCCCGCGCCCATTCCAGCTCGATCGTGCTGGGCTCGAACTTGTGTCCGCCGCCCAAACCGTGAAACGACAACACCACGCCGCGGACCGGCCCTTGAACCCATTCCTCGCCGACCCACGAAACCTGTTTCATCCATTCCTTGTCCATGCGATAGCTCCCTGTGGTTATTCCACGCCGGCATTATCCACATCTCCGAGCAAAACGCCACTGCAAGTCAGTTCTTGGTGTTCCGCTTGCGGCTTAGCATCTGTTTCTTTTCTTCCCCGCGAACAACAACAGATGCTAAGCCGCAAGCGGTACAGCAAGACACTTCATTCCCGGCACTTTTATGCTTTTCCTGGTGCTCTTGGTATGCTTGGTGCTCATTGTGCTTTTCCTCGCTGTTTTCGCGTAATTCGCGGCCAAGCTTTATATTGGCAATAAGACGCCACGGTCCTGGGAAATACTTTGACGTGAGCACACGGCGGGGGCAGAATCGCGCCCGATAAACGATCTTGCCGCCAGGAGGCGGCGGACTCGCCGAACAATTGCCTTTTTCCAAAGGAGTCGTCCGTGAAGCGAATGCTGATAGTCTTTGTCATGGGAACATTTCTTTGCGGTTGCGCAGACCGCGACCGGTCGAACTCGAACGGCGCGTCCAACAGCGCCAACGGCACAACCAAACCTTCGGGAGAAATCATGACCAAACCCGCCCCGGCATTTATGCATCAGGAACCCTTGTTCGACGCCGGGCAGGCGGGGTATAGCCTCTATCGCATCCCCGCCCTGGTCGTCAGCAGCCGGGGCACGGTCCTGGCCTTCTGCGAGGGCCGAAAGGACGGCTGGGGCGACGCCTGCCTGATCCACGAGATGTTGCGACGCAGCTTCGATAACGGAAAGACCTGGAACCCCACGCAGATCGTGGTCCAGCAGGAGGGCATGACCTGCGGGAATCCCTGCACGATCGTGGACAAGACCACCGGAACGATATTCCTGTTGTTTTGCAAGAACCCCAAGTCCAAGGGAACCACGGAGGACGTCGCCGTATTCACTCGCCGCACCGTCTGGCTGACCCGGAGCACCGATGACGGCGCGACCTGGTCGGCGCCCGAGGACCTCTCCCCTGCCGCCAAGAAGCCCAAGTGGACGTGGTACGCCACGGGGCCTGGCCACGGAATCCAACTGGCCGGCGGAAGGCTGATCGTCCCCTGCTGCCACACGGTCGGGGTCAATTTGAAGCCCGACGATCCGGAGTTCTCGCACGTGATCTACAGCGACGACCACGGCAAGTCATGGTCGGTGGGCGGCGAGGTGGGCCCAAACGGAGACGAGTCCACGGCCGTGGAGACGTTCGACGGCTCGCTGTACCTGAACTGCCGCAATACAAAGGAAGCGGGAAACCGCGCGTATGGACGCAGCAGCGACGGCGGACTGACCTTCGGGCCAAGGCAAGTGGACAAGAATCTGCCCGAGCCGCCAACCTGGGGCGGCTGCCAGGGGAGCCTCATGCGGTTCGAGCCCGCCCCAACAGACGCCCGCCGTTGTATCCTTTTTGCAAATCCCGCCCTTGGCGACCCCAAGGCCATACGGATGAAAATGACCGTGCGCGCCAGCTACGACGACTGCAAAACGTGGACCGCGGGCAAGGCCTTGTGTCCCGGGCCCGCGGGCTACAGCGACCTGACCGTCGCGCCGGACGGGACCATCCTGTGCCTCTACGAACGCGGCGCGGAGTTCTTCTGCGGCAATCTCACGCTGGCCCGCTTCAACATCGAGTGGCTGACGGACGACAAGACGCCTTCGGAAAAGAAATAGCAAGCAGGGCTTGCAACTTAAGCCCGCGAACAGAGCCAGGCCAACGCCAGAGAATTGCCCTTGGTGCAATTTCCGGGTAGCCAGAATGTGCAAATTAGTCCGCCAATTTACTCTGATTCGTGTGGCAAAATTAGGTAAAACCTGCAATCGTGAAGGAGAAAGGCCAATGCGCATGAATGGGAAAATACTATTAATTGTCTTGTCTCCCCTCGTATGTCTAGCAGGGGATAAGGACACCGAACGGGTCCCATTCAGCAACTTTGACGAGTTGGTGCGAAATCACGATGGCGACCAGAAGAAGTTGTCGAAGGTATTTGCTGAGGAAAGGAAGAGACTTGGTGACAGGTTTCAGCCTGAGTTGATGACGTGGATGGGGACTAACTTGGAAAGGCATAATTATGCCTCACTTTACCTCGATGAACCGGAGAGTTTACATGGCCTGAAACCGATGTCGGAGTTGGCGTTGCTTATTGGCCTGGAAGGGGTCGAATTGGCAAAAAAGAGTAAGGGTCAGGAAAGTTTGGTAAGCCAAGCGGTTGTCTCGGCAATTCAGGCGAAGCGATTGGGCCTCATGGAATTGGCAAAGGCCAACAAGCGTATTGCGGAAGACCTTTATGCGAAGAACCCGGATGTAGTATCAGCCCAGTACCCAATTATGCAAAAGCAGGACTACATTGATTATGATAGCATCCCAATAGGAGGCCAAACGTCGCAACCTTCATCCAATCCAGTAAAGGCGCACTGACCCCAATCCCGGCGTCTGGGCGCGGCCCGCATAGCCCTGTATGAATTCCAAACCAGACCAGAGCCCGCCTCGCAACCCGGCAAGCCGGCAGTTATTTGGCAACCGAATATGAGTGCGCGACGCCGGGCCTGCAACACTACCCTCAAAGAAGCTCCTCACGGAGCCACTACGAACGTGTTTTCTCATGTGTGAGAATGTATTCGATCTGGTATATTGGCAGTTGCTTATGACCAAGACCATCCTGATTGTGGAAGACGAATCCGTTCTGCGCGAATCCCTGGCGGAACTCCTGGCGGGCGAAGGCTACCGGGTTCTCCAGGCCGGCGACGGCAAGACCGCCTACGAGTTGGCCATGGCCGGGCCGCTGGACCTGGTGCTCTCCGATGTCCGAATGCCCGAAATGGACGGCATGACCCTGCTAGGCCGCCTGCGGCAGTTGGCGCCCCAGACGCCGGTCATCATGGTCACCGCCTACGGCACGGTGCAAAGCGCCGTGGCCGCCATGCGGGCCGGGGCCTGCGACTACCTGCTCAAGCCCGTGCAATTCGACGACCTGCTGCTGAAAATCCAGCGTGCGCTGGAGTTTGGCGAGGTCAGCCGCACCGCCCGCGTGATGACCGAACAACTCGCGGCCGACAGCGTATTTCACAACCTCGTGGGCAATTCGCCGCCGATGGTCAAGCTCTTCGAGATGGTCCGCAAGCTCTCGACCGTCAAGAGCAACGTGCTGATCATCGGCGAATCGGGCACGGGCAAGGAGCTTTTCGCCCGGGCGATTCATTACAACGGCCTGCTGCGGGACAAGCCTTTCGTGCCCATCAACTGCGGGGCGATCCCCGACACCCTGATCGAGTCGGAGCTGTTCGGATACCGCCGGGGCGCGTTCACGGGCGCCATCCGCGACAAGATCGGGTACTTCGAGGCGGCCAGCGGCGGAACGCTGTTTCTGGACGAGATATCGACCCTGCCGCTGGCGGTCCAAAGCTCGCTGTTGCGAGTGCTTGAGGAGCGGGTCGTGGTGCCGGTGGGCGACACCAGTCCCCGATCCGTGGACGCCAGAATCATCGCCGCGTCCAGCCAGGACCTGGACAAGATGGCCGCCCAGGGGCAGTTCCGCGAGGACCTGCTCTACCGCCTCAACGTGGTCAAGCTGCTGCTTCCTCCGCTGCGGCATCGCCGGGGAGATATCCCGCTGCTGGTCCATCACTTCCTGGAGAAGTACACCCGCGAGATGAACAAACACGTCAAGGGCGTCTCCAACGGCGCGATGCGGGCACTGATCGGCCACGAATGGCGAGGGAACATCCGCGAACTGGAGAACGTCATCGAGCGAGCGGTGATCTTCGCCGAGGGCGAGCAGCTCGGCCTGGAGTACCTGCCCTTTGCCACCGCCGGCATGACCGATGACGTCGGCGAGGACCTCAAGGAAGCCCTGAGGCAGTTCGAGCGGCAGCACATCATCTCCAGCCTGCAACGCCACGACTACGACAAGGTGGAAACCGCCCGGTGCCTGGACATTGGAACATCCAGTCTGTACCGCAAACTCGAGGACCTGGGCATCGCCAAGACCCAGGAAGGCCAAGAGGCTCCCCCGGCAAAGCCGGACGGCCCGGCCTGATTTTTCGTAGTTTCGGAGCCCTATTGCGGTTTGGCACGGCGTTTGTAAGGATCACAGGCGCGGACGTTGCGCGGAACTGGCAATAATGAAGATTATCTGGACATTTCTGATTGCATCTCTGGCGGCGCTGGTGGTAGGCGCCATCTATTGGATGGGCCCGGGCAAGCCCCCGCTGGAGCCCGCCGGGTCGTCCAGAAACACGCCGGCGCCGACCAGTCAGCCTATGCCTGCGCTGCGTATCGGCGTGGTGCCCGAGCGCGACATTTTCGTGCAGAGCAAACGATTCAAGGCCTTGGCGATCTACCTGTCCCAACGCCTGGGCCGGCCCGTCGAGATGGTCACGGTCAACACTTACGAAGCCGTGCTGCAAGATTTCTC
>CAZYDC010000146.1:0-10656 GCA_964646065.1 uncultured Planctomycetaceae bacterium
GAACCCCGGCACCGAGGCGCTGCCCCTGAAGTCCATCCCCGCCGCCATCGCGCTCGCGGGGCCGGGCGACACGATCTGGGTCAAGGCCGGGACGTACCAGGAACCTATCAATATCCTGAAGTCCGGCACGCTACGGCACCCGATCACCCTCTCGGCCTGGAAGGACGACCGCGTCTGCGTCGGCTCGGTCCCGCGCGACCTGCCGCCGGCCGAGCAGTGGAAGGCCGTCCCCAACACCAAGAGCTGGTCGGTGCAACTGCCCGAGGCAGTGCCTGACGACCTGATCGTGATCCTCGACGGCAAGCCCATCGTCACGCAGCTCAAAGACTCGCCGCCGGACGACAAAGAGGAGATGTGGTCCACCTATCGCAAGTCCGACCGCACGCTGATGGTCCTCACCGACGGCAATGCCAACCCCGCCGCCGCGCACAAGCTGCAACTGGCGCGGCAATTCGACGCGTTCGTTTTGACCGACGACACGTGCTTCTGGAATTTCAAGAAGATCGAGGTCGCGTGGGTGAACAACGGGTTCGTCCTCTGCGGGGCCGGGTACCTCGTCGAGGATTGCTATTTCCACAACACCTATCGGGGCGGGTTCTTCCCGCGAGGCCGGCTGACCACCATCCGGCGGTGTAATTTTAACAAGTGCGGATACTGCATCGCCGCCAGCGGTTCAGGCCCGGCCAACATCATCGAGGACAACCTCATGGTCGATTGCGGGCAGGATGAATACGAGGACATCCTGCACCATTCGATCCATCTCAAGGGCGAGAACCTCAGCCCGACCACCTTCAAAGGCTCCGCCTTCGCTCAGGTCTTCCGCTACAATATCATCGCCGACACCAAGGGCGGGCTTTGGTACGACGGTGGAGAAACCGGCTGCCGCGTGATCGGCAACTGTTTCTGGGACATCCGCTACGGCTCGGGCATCTACAACGAGTACTGCGCCAACGACACGATGGTCCTGGGCAACTACTTCCTGCATTGCAGCGTCTCGAGCAGTTGGTGTACGCGGCTGAGCATCTTCGAGAACTTCTTCGACGGCGGAGGGGTGGTCTGGCACTGCCGCCTGCTCTGGCCGCTGCGCAACAGCTTCATGTCCATGCGCGGAAACGCCCTGGTCGATCCGCCCGGCGGATACCTGCAACATTACGGGTTCGGCTGGGGCAAAAGCCCCTATCCCGAGGGTTTCTCCAACTGCTGGGCCGACTACAACCGCTCCCGCGTCCGCGCAGAGTATCCAGTCCTCAACGACGCGGGCACCAAGTATAAGACGATCGAGGAAGTCCGCGCGAAGTTCGGCTGGGAACTTCACGGCGAGTGCAAGCCGTACGATCCGGACCACAACGACCTGACGCCCGAGTCGATGGGCGGATCGACGGCCACCTTCCGCCTGCCCTGGGGCCCCAAGACCTACCTCGCCAGGCCGATGCTTTCGGACGCCGCGATCAACGGCACGTTCCCCGCGGCCGCCGAGATGGCGATGACGTTCTCCTCGCCCTCGTTCTTCTGGCGAGTCGCCGACGGAAATTACAGCGACCTGACCCTGTTCGGCGGCGACACGTACGACCACGAGAATCGCTGGCGGCCCAACTCCAACGCCGGCTACGGCCAGGGCGAAAACAACGGCGCCCGCTGGTTCATCGACGCCGAGCGGAAGTCGGCGGAGAAACTCGAACCCAAGGACATCTCGCCCGAGATGAGCAACGGCAAGCACTGGCTGCACATGGAAGGCGTCAGCCCCGAGAAGATGCCCGCCCAGGGCGTGGGCTACTGGAGCCCGCCGCTGGCCTCCATCGAGGGCGCCCAGGTCACCATTTCGCTGCGAATGATGGGCAAGAGCGTCCAGCCGACCGACAAGGGCACGCCGGCCGTATGGTTGCAGTTCACCGACGAGACCGGCCAGAATCGCAAGCGCGTGTTCCTGGTCGGCAAAGGCGACGACGGCGCTATGGCGCGCGAAAACCTGACCAAGGGCACGTACGACTGGACCGAGGTTAAGGACACCATCACCGCGCCCAAGGGCGCGATCCGCATGGCCTTGTTCCTGGGCGTGCTGCCTTGTAAGGGCGAGGTCGGTTTCGCCGACATCGAGATCAAGACCGCGACGGTCGCCTCGCCGTCGGCGACTGCCAAGGCCGAGGCGCTGCCGCCTCGCCTGCCGCTGGCGCGGATCAAAGACGTGTACCCGATCGACCTGTCCAAGCTGGCCAATCGCGGCCTGGCCGACGAGGACGCCAACGACGGCAAGGGCGGATGGACCGACCAAGGCGCCTCGGCCGACATGCGGGCCCTGAAAACCGGCAAGGTGACATACGGCGGCGTGCGGTTCGAGATCGGGGCCGAGCCCAAGTGCTGCATCGTGCTCAAGAGTTCCAATCGAAACCCCGGCAGCCTGCCGGACAAGGTGACGATCCCCGTCGGCAAGAAGCTCGACACGCTGTTCTTCCTGCACGCCGGCGCCTGGACGCAGCAAGGCGGCGACCTGAACTTTGAGTACGTTATCCACTACAAGGACAAGAAGGACGTGACGATCCTGGTGACGGGCGAGAACCTCGCCGACTGGATCGGCGACCCGGTCAAGCACTTCCCCAAGGAAGAAAAAACGTTCTCCACCGCCGCCGTGACCGTGCCCGTGCCTCAGTTCGGCCAGGGAACGGTGTACCGCATGGAATGGAACGCCCCCGGCGACCGCCGCGCGGTCGAGATCGAGAGCATCGAGTTCATCGGCGGCGGAAAGGCCGTGCCGGTCCTGCTGGGAATCACCGGCGTCACGGAATGGTGAACGGCGGCCTTCCGACAAAAGAAGGTAGCCACGAATTACGCGAATTACGCGAAAGCAACAAAGAAACAACATATTTCGCAAAAGAAGCAACAGCAAGAATCACCCGGAGCTCTTTGTCTTTGCTGTTTTCGCGGAATTTGCTGTTTCTTTGTCGTTTACCTGTTTTGTAGTTGTTGTTTTCGCGTAATTCGCGAAATTCGTGGCTAAGTCGTTTTTGTGCAGTATCAGATGCGATTGCCCTGAAACCGAGCGAATGGAACTCGAAAGGATCCCTTCATGGAAACGATTGCGGCCTTGAGACGGCGGATGGTCGATTTGATGCGAGGCGGCGTTCACACGATGGACGACGCGTGCGCGCCGGGCTTGCCTTACTACACGGGATATGTTGACGGAAAAGTTTTCGACTGGGACCAGTATTTCGAGTCCATTCTCCAGTTGTACGCGGGCTTCGAGCACACGTACATCCGCAATGTCGTTACGCTCTTCCTGAAATCGCAGGAGCGCGACGGCCACACGGTCCGCACGTTTCCGCGCGCGTTCTGGTTCCAGGACATGGCCAAGCCTTTCCTGGCGCAGTCAACACTCCTGTTGGCGCGTGCGGGCGACGACCTGAAGTGGTTCACACCCGAGTTGTTCTGGCGCATGAAGAAGTTCCTGATGCATTGGCTCATCGACCACGACCGCCGCGGTGCGGGCCTGAGCACCTGGGACTGCGCCCAGTCCACCGGCATGGACAACCACCACGAGCGGGCCGGGTCGTTCTTCGACAACTACTGCGAGGGCGTGGACCTCAACTGCTATCTCGTGCGCGAGTGCGAGGCGTACGCCCTGCTCTGCGACCGCCTGCGGGCGGCCATGGGCGGCGAATGCGACCGCGAGGCGGCGACCTTCCGGGCCTTCGCCCGGCAGCGTCGCGAGGCGATCAACCGCTGGTGCTGGGATCCGCGGGAGGGCATCTATTACGATTACCACGCCGTCGAGCGGCGCCCCATCCGAGTCAAGTACGTGGGGACCTTCGCCGCCCTGTGGGCCAAGGTCGCGGACGCCTCCCAGGCCCAGCGCCTCGTGACGGAGCACCTGCTCAACCCGGCCGAGTTCTGGCGCGACTGGCCGCTGCCGGCGTTGGCCGCCACGGAGCCCGGGTACGTGGAGGGCTCGCTGCCGTCCGATGTCGGCGGAAGCGCCAGTTGGCGGGCGCACACGTGGATTCCCACAAACTACTACACGTTCCAGGGGCTTCGATATTACGGCCAGGCGGATGCGGCCGGGCAACTGGCCGCGAAGACGGCCGAACTGTTCATGCGCCGACCGTTCCGTGAAAGTTACGCTACCCAGACCGGCGAAGGCTGCGGCCAGGATCCTTTCTGGGGATGGAGCAGCCTGGCCTTGTTCATGCAGGAAGAACTGGAGCAGCAGCGCGATCCGACGATGCTGACCGCCGCGCCGTTCGCCACGCCGGCGCTGCCCGGGAAATAGCGGTCCGTGTGAATTTCGGTTTCGGGAAATGATGCGTCCGTTCGGACGCCTGGGCTCAGGGCGAGCGCCTTGCGAAGCCCCAAGACGCTGACCGGCAAGCCGACATGAGATCCAGCTTGCCCGCCATCGTTCCCGAGAAATTGTTGGCGGGCTTGCTGGTCGGCGCAGTTGGGATTACCGCTGACGTTCTTGCACTGAGGTGTCCATCGCAGGAGGGGCAGGTCGGCGCGGAAATGCTTTGACACGAAAACGTGGCGGAGTCAGAATGTCGTTAGACAGGCGACCGTCAGGACTCTTACCGGGGAGCAAGCAATGAGAATCGAAAAACGCAGGACCGTTGACATGGGGTCGCCGAATTTACACACCCGTTCCGTCACCAGCTTCGCCGTGATCGCGGTGGTTGGGCTGATTATTTACTGTAGTTGCCAATACGCCTGCCCCTCCAGGCCGACGGCCGCCTCCCAACCCGCCTCTGCCCCAGCGGACGCGCCGGTGGATTGGGGCAAGCCCGTCCAAGGAATTCAAGCGCGACTTCGGCCGGACAAGCAGACGTGGAAACAAGGCGAAACGCCCACATTCAAGGGCGACATCCGCAATAACGGAACCGGCGTGTACTCCGTTGCCCAGGCCCAGGAGCTTTGTGAACCGGTGCTTGACGGAACAACCTACCGCTGGTTCGGCGGTTTCGGCATTAAGAGTTCGTATTTCCCTCCGGGGCGGCAGTACAACGACATTCCCATTGTTCTGGAGAATTCGTGGCACGTGGCCGAACCGCCCGTCCATGGCAACACAGGGAACGCGCACCCGTCTTTGGCCCTGGCGACCGGTAAACACACGTTGATCGTGGTATTTCATTGCGATCCCGATCCGAGCGGGAACACGCGAAACAGCCTGTCCGTACAGACCAATCCGGTGGATTTCGAAGTGGCAGCGCCAACCAGCGCCCCGGCGGAGTGGCATCCGAGCAGCCGGGCGGTGCCGGCCGATTTGCCCAGGGAAGTTGCCGAGCAGATCAAACTCCTGGTGGACAACGATCCCAAACGGCGAGCGATGGGAGCGTGGTATCTGGGACGAATGGGAGAAAAGGCCGCGCCGGCAATCCCCTGGCTGGTGGACTTGCTCCACGATCCTTACCAGGAACCCGCGCCGGCATTCTCTAACTATACTCGCCGCCTGACGGTCCCGTCCGAGTTCGCCGCCGAGGCGCTGGTGGCCATCGGCGCCCCGGCGGCCGACACGTTGCTGCGCGAACTTCAGGACCCCGACCTGCGCGCCAGAGAATCCGTGGTCTGGGCCGTGGGCAAGTCGAAGGACCTGCGGTTCATCGCCCCATTGCTCGGGGCATTGAAGGACGCCCAATGGGAAGTCCGCGCCGGCGCCGCCTTCTCGCTGGCCGAATTAAACTGGTCAGGCTCTGTTTCGCAAAAAACGCGGGGTGAAGTCGTCCAGGCGTTGATCGCCGCACAAAGGGACAGTCAGTCTGAAGTGCGATATCGAGTCGTTATCGCTTTCCAGTTTTACAAAGACCCGGTTTTGATGGAACCGCTGCTTCAAGCCGCTAAAGATCCCGACGGCATGGTCAGAAAAGGCGCGCAAGGCGCCCTCAGGGCCTACGATGACCCCCGCGCAGTGGACGCGTTGATCGCCGCATTGACGGACAGCGACGAAGAGAACAGGAGGCATGCCCGTGAAGGGCTTGAATGGATTACGGACCAGAAGTTCGGCGCGGACGCGGACACGTGGCGGCAATGGTGGTCGAACGCTCGCGCGAAATGGCATCGCCCGAAGTTTTCCGACACCCAGCCGGCGACGGGCGAGAGCGAAACAATCACGGTCCCGCCCGAAGTGAAGATCGCCTGGAACAAGCAGACTCCGCCGGACGTGGCGCGGGTGGCGTTCCAGAGCGCCCTGAAACCTCACGTCAAGAACCGCGACAACCGGGTCCGCATGACCTGGTTCCTTCACGGCCAACCGCGGATCGCCATGATCTGCGAGGTGAGCCTGGTCACCGGCAAGGTGTATACGGCCCGCGAGGTCTACGACTGGGCCACCCAGGGCGCCCAGTGGGGAGAACGGCTGGACGAGGCCGGCATCGCAATCTTCGAGCGGATCTCGCGGGAATTGCCGCCGTCGGAAAACTCGGTCGATTCCCGATACTGCGTGCTGGTCAGCGCCGCCACGCCGGGCGGGCGGGAATTGCGAGTGTACGACCGCCGCAAACTGCCGGACAAAATCGAGCGGCTGTACGAGATCGTCGAGGCGCACATCGGGTATTACCCCCAAGAGGCCGCCGCCGACAACGACCAGGCCGAGCCGACCACCCAGCCGCTCGCGGCGGACTCGCATCCGGCGCGGGCCGATGCCCTGGCGGCGCAGGCCAAGGAGGTTCGGGCCAAGCACCCCACGGCCTCAAGGAAAATGTGGGAGCAGTTGGCCGCGCTGGTCCAACCCGGCATGACCGTCGGCGATTTGGAGTCGGTCCTTGGCACGCCCTCGGACGGCAATTACAACCAATATCTCCATCGCAACACGGTTACTCTCATCTACCGCCTGAGCGACCGCTTCCGCGTCCGCGCCGAGGCCGAATTCGCCAGCCCCACCGATACCCTGGAGCACGCCATCCTGCTGGCCCCGCCGCAAATCGAAGACGAGCACCTGGTCCATGAAGAACCCCGCCCCACCCCCGCCACCGCCCCGGCCAGCAGCGGCCGGTAGCCCCGTTTCCGGGTGCCATGTTTCCGTCCGCGGAAACATGCCGCGCGAACCAAAACCCGACGACCGTCGTGTGGCATAGAAACGGCCCGCTAATTTGTTACGGAGGGGATCGGTTGTTGACTGTTCTGGTAAAATGTCGAAGATACAACGTACAAATAAAGAAGACCTGTTGGGAGACAGCCAGTTATTGCACTGCCCGTGACCATTGACGCTATCAAGCATTCTCTGGCGCTGTGCGGCTACAGCGAGTCTCTCGTATGCGCCGATTTTCAGTTTGGCGGTAACCAGAAAGTTGCACTTGCGGCGTTCGCACACGAGCCGATGGATGCCCGTTCTGCCTGTGTGGCCACAATCCAGACGACCGCCGGAGAGGTTAAGCCTCAAGTTGTCGCGTGTCGGCAACTCGGCGCTCCGCTGGTGATCGCGTTGACGCCGACAACAGTCGAACTGTGGATGCAGCGTCAGAACGGCGCGGAACTGATTGAACCGATTGTCCCCGGGAAGGTCGGCGAGTTTTTCCGGTCCCACGCGAATGATTATGCCCCGGAAGCTGTTTTCCGGGCCAAGACCTGGGGGCGGCTCGACCGTCAATTTCAACTGAGTTTCGTGGACGCGGGCCTGATGCCGCTGGTCGAACGGGAAATCGGGCAAAGCCTGACATTGCTAATTGAACGGGTGGTTCATGGTCTTCGCCAAGCCCTTTGGCCGAAGAAATCCGAGGTGTCCGTCGAAGACGGACACTGGCTGATCAAATCCGCCTTTTGGATACTCGCCGCCAAAATCCTCCGCGACAAGAAAGTTCCAGGTTTCATTACACTTGACCTTCTTCAGGTCGAGGATGTGTTTGCCCGGGTTGCTCGCCATTACGATTCCAGCAAGACCTGTTCCTCCGGTATCGAGGTTGGAACCGGAAGGTCGCGTGCGGCCCTTGAGGCCGCAGCCGAGGAAATATCCAGGTTCAGCCACTTGGGGCATGTGACAACCGAATCGCTAGCGCACGTGTATGAAAGTGCGCTGATCACAAAGGAGACTCGCGCCGCATTGGGCACGCATAGCACGCCCCCATACTTGGTGGATTACGTCGTCTGGAAACTAGCGTCCTGGATTCAGGATATTCCAGAGGAAGAACGCCACGTATTTGAACCCGCATGTGGTCATGCGGCATTCTTGGTCGCTTCAATGCGACTCCTGAAGGAACTGCTTTCGCCGGACAAACAAGTGGATCGCAAACAGTACCTCCGAGGACATCTTCATGGCGTGGAAGTAGATGCCTTCGCGATCGAGATCGCCAGATTGTCGTTAACTCTGGCGGACATCCCAAATCCGAACGGTTGGAACCTAACCTGCGGCGATATGTTCACCAATTTCACTTTGGGTAAGGAGGCCCTGAAGGCGTCCATCTTGTTGGGCAATCCTCCGTTTGAGAATTTCTCAGAGCATGACCGCAGTGCCTACGCCCGTAAAGGCGCCATTGTGAAACGAGTCAACAAGACGGCAGAAGTGCTTGGACAAGTCCTCCCCCAACTTCGTGTTGGCGGCGTCTTCGGTTTTGTCGTGCCCCAGGGAATCCTGCAGAGCAAGAATGCACGGGACGTTCGGAATCTGATCTGTCGCGATTTTGAAATCAAGGAAATATGCCTTTTCCCGGACAAGGTCTTTTCCTTCTCTGGCGCGGAGTCTGCTGTTATCCTTGGAAGGCGCGTTTCGTCGCCTTCGCCTGAACGCCGGGTGTCATATCGGCGCGTTCGCGAGGGGGACATGGATCGATTCGAGCTGGATTATGCCGTATCGAGCAGACAGAGCCTTCCTCAAACGGCGCTGTGCTCCGGCGAAAATGGCATGTGTCTGCCCGATCTTTTTGAACTCTGGGAAATGCTGAGCAGGACTGGGAAACTAAAAGACTTAGCGCATGTCGGGAAGGGTTTTGACTTCAAGGGCCGTAATCTTCCCGAGGGCGCTGAAACTATCGGTGCCACAGGCCCCGGCACAAAACTGGGCTTCACGACCTTTGACACTGTGGAATACCTCCATGATTTGCCAAAGTCCGATAGGTTGAACCTTGCGGGCAACGTTATTCAGTCGCCACGTACAGGGCTGCAGACGGGCACTCCGCAAGTTTTGCTCAACTACGGTCGTGCCGGCCGAGGTCCGTGGCATTTGAAGGCGCTCCTTGACGAAGACGGACACCCGGTAACCAGCCGTTTCATCACTGCCCGCCCGGTGTCTCCCGAGATTCCCCTGAAATACCTGTGGGCGATTCTCAACAACCCATTAGCCAATGCTTTTGTATATTGCCACACCATGAAGCGAGATGTTCTGGTGGGCTTGATGCGCAAGATGCCCATTCCGTGCGCTTCGCCAAACGAAATGAAAGCCGTAGCCAAACTGGTTTCCAGCTACTTGCTCTCGGTACGAGGCCGGAGCGCACAATCACCCTCGGTGCGTGAGAAATTGTTGCGAATCGATGCCGAGGTGCTTCGGCTTTACGACCTTCCCCCAAAGTTAGAGCGGCAGGTTCTTGACCTTTTTGCTGGAGAACAACGGGCTGGGGTGCCGTTTCATTTTACCGGCTACTTCCCAAAGGATTTTGAACCGTGGTTGCACCTCCACGAGTATCTGTCGGATGCATTTCAGAACTCCTCGGCAAAGTCAGTGCTTGAGTCTCACCGAACATTTGAAGCGCCAGAGGTGACTGAGGCCCTGCGCCGGGCGACGGAAGACTTCCAGGAGGATGAATGAAAGGCTACCTCTTGGACACCAACGCCGTGTCCGACTGGCTGGACTCAACGAAGCCAAGGCACGCGTCGGTTTCCCGCAGGATTGAGGAACTCGCGGCGGCCAAGGCCTTGTTGCTGACTTCAACTGTTGTCTTGGGGGAGATTGAATATGGGATCAAGGTGGCGCCCCAGGAAAGGCAACAATCCCTCGACAAGCTGCGGGCTCAGGTTGACATCGAGTTCGTCCATAAACGGTTGTTGCTGGATGTGACACGATCCACAACGCTCGTATATGGCGACCTCAGGGCTAGAGTGTTCGAGAAGTACGCGGGGAAAGAACGCAAGAAAGGGCTTCGACCGGAGCAACTCGTCTGCCCGATAACGTCCAAGGATCTGGGCATTCAGGAAAACGACCTATGGATCGCGGCGCAGGCCATTGAGCGACACCTGGTTCTTGTCTCGAACGATGCCATGATGCAAATTCGGGAGGTAGCCACTGAACTTGACGTTGAGGACTGGGGTAGTATCAGCCCTTGACGCCAGGAATCGGCTCCTCCCGCCATGCGCCCAAGAAATCCGGGGAAAGTGAAATATTGCTTCCGCCGGATGATCCTTCAAATCTCGCCGGAAAAAATAAAAAAATCTCGTGCGGCTAAGAGCGGCCAGACATCCAGTTATGTAAAGCCGCTTTTTTTGTTTACCTTGTTTGGTTGATAACAGTCAAACTCATTGTATAATACTGGGCGTGTGTTGTAGTGCGCCTTGCGTGGGCTTGATAGGAGCCCGCGGCGGATATTTGACATCTGAATAGGAGCAGCGGGAAAGAGAATTGACGATTGACGATTGACGATTGACAATTGACGATTGGACGGCGAAGAGAAGAACCCGGTCGTGGCCGGGATCGCGTCAACCCGCAAGAAAGCAGCACAGCGAGATCGCATGGACGACCCCTTGGGGTCATGG
>CAZYDC010000147.1:0-10603 GCA_964646065.1 uncultured Planctomycetaceae bacterium
ATCGGCGGCACCAGCCTGGCCGCGCCCCTGTGGGCGGGCGTCATCGCCATCGCCGACCAGGGCGCCGTGCTGGGCGGCGGGTCCACCTTCACCTCGACCCAGGCCCTCACGAAACTCTATTCGCTTCCCACGGCCGACTTCCACGACATCACCACCGGCAACAACGGCTATGCCGCCGGCGCCGGATACGACCTGGTCACCGGCCGCGGATCGCCCATTGTGAACCTGGTCGCCGAGGGCATGGCGGGGCCGATCACGCCCGTGCCCGTCATTGCTTCCCTGACGGGCAGCCCGACCTCCGGACTGGCCGGAACGTCGGTGACGCTGACCGCCTCGAACGTGCATGAATCCTCCGGAAGCTCGACCATCGGCACCGTGACCTTCTATCTTGAGAGCAACGGCACCGCCGGCTTGCAGACCAGCGGCGACACGCTGCTGGGAACCGGAACGCAGAACGGCACGACCTGGACGTACACGTTCGACACGACGGGCCTGGCCACCGGAACGTACACCTTCTACGCGACCGCGACCGACAGCGGCAGCGTCACCAGCGCGGCATCCTCGACGACCTTCCAGGTCGTCACGCCCGTGCCCGTCGTCGGTTCGCTGGCCGCCAGCCCGACCTCCGGCCTTGCCGGCACGGCGGTGACACTGACCGCCTCGAACGTGCATGAATCCCTGGGCAGCCCGACGATCAGCACGGTGACGTTCTACCGAGAGAGCAACGGCACCGCCGGGCTGCAAACGACCGGCACCGCCGACACGCTACTGGGGACCGGAACGCAGAACGGCACGACTTGGACCTATTCATTTGACACGACGGGCCTGGCCGCCGGAGCCTGCACGTTCTACGCGGTCGCCACCGACTCCGACGCCGTGGTTGGCGCCGCGGTCTCGACCGTCTTCACGGTCACGCTGCCCGCCCCCGTCAACGACCTGTTCGCCAACGCCACCGTGCTGACCGGCACGACCGCGACAGCCACCGGAAACAATGCCACGGCGACCAAGGAATCCGGCGAGCCGAACATCGCCGGAAACCAGGGCGGAAAGAGCGTCTGGTGGGCCTGGACCGCCCCCGTCAGCGGCACGGTCCAGATCAACACCGAGGGCAGCAAATTCGACACCCTGCTGGGCGTTTACACCGGCAGCGTGGTCTCCGCCCTGACCACCGTCGCCCAGAACGACGATGTCTCCCACGGGGACCTCACCAGCGCCGTGAGCTTCTCGGCCGTCGCGGGCACGACCTATTACATCGCGGTGGACGGCTACAACTACGGTCACGGCGCCGGCGCCGCCTCGGGCAATATCGCGCTGAGCCTCACGGAGATCCTGGCCCCCGCCAACGACAACTTCGCAAGCGCCCAAGTGCTGACCGGAACGACCGCGACGGCCACCGGGACCAACACCGCGGCGACCAAGGAACCCGGCGAGCCGAACATCCTGGCCAACCTGGGCGGAAAGAGCGTCTGGTACGCGTGGACCGCTCCCTCCAGCGGCACGGTCAAGATCAACACCGAGGGCAGCAATTTCGACACCATGATGGGCGTATATACCGGCAGCACGGTTTCCGCCCTGACCACGGTGGCCCAGAACGACGACGTCTCCCGACGCGACCTGACCAGCGCCGTGAGCTTCACAGCCGTCGCGGGCACGACCTATTACATCCAGATCGACGGTTACAACAGCGGCCGCGGCGCCGCGTCGGGCAACATCACGCTGAACCTGACGGAAGCGCAGGCCCCGGCCAACGACCTCTTCGCCAGTGCGACGGTGCTGACAGGCCCGACCGCCTCGTGGACCGGAAGCAACGCCGGAGCGACCAGGGAACCCGGCGAGCCGAGCATCACCGGCAACATGGGCGGCGCGTCCATCTGGTTTGCGTGGACCGCCCCCTCCAGCGGCTCGTTCACGGTCAACACCGAGGGCAGCAATTTCGACACCCTGCTGGGCGTTTACACCGGCAGCGTGGTCTCGGCCCTGACCACCGTGGGCGAGAACGACGATATCTCCAGGCGTGACCTCACCAGCGCCGTGACCTTTGCGGCCACCGCGGGCACCACCTATTACTTCGCGGTGGACGGCTACAACAACGGGTATGGCGCCGCGACGGGCACGGTTGTGCTGAACCTGGCCGCCGCGGCCGGTCAGCCTGTGCAGCCGATTACCAGCACCGGCCCCGGCGGCGGGACTACCACCGTCGGCGGCCCCGGCGGCGGATTCGGCTGGACGCCCTGGTGGTAATCCGCCCGACGAACGAAACCGAACGACAGGCCCCAGGTTTCCAACCCGGAAACCTGGGGCCTTTCACTTTCCCAATTATTTTCCCAATTTGATTTGTTGCAAAATCGTCCTGGGGTGCTCATCATGGGCGAAAACTGGTCCGGCAGCTATCCTCTGCCGGGAAGGGAGCATGTCGTACCATGATGATAGAACGCACTCAAGGGTGGCATGGCGACGTTGTTTGTCGCCATGCGAAATCGACGAAATCAACACATGGCGACAAACAACGTCGCCATGCCACCCTCATCCATCATTTCTCGATTTGCAGACTACTGGCGATTGTCGGAATCGCGATAACGGCCATGACGCTCTGCTCGTGCGCGCGGTCCGACCCATTTGCGCACGCGGATACCGAACGAATGGTCGAGGTTTCCACAGGCCAGGGCGGGGCGGCCAAAGTGGAACCCTTGGCGCCTGAGTTTGGTTTTATGGGGGGCGTTCGGCCTCCAAAGGACACAGAGACCACATACCGGGTGCCGGTATTCCCCGGATCGCTCCTGGATGTTTCGATCAGCGGTAAGCCCGGACCGGAAAACCAGAACACCCGCTTCTGTTACTGTTATTCGGATCATCTCGATGTCCTGAACTTTGCGGCTGCCAGCTTCGGCGCCACGTTGAACGGTAAGCCCGTTTGCCTCGACCTGAGGCTGGCGGGCGCTTCTTCCTGGCTGGACCGGCAGGGCGATTCCGACCTGAAGACGATCCGGACGGTTTGCCTCTGCGGAAGTCCTCAACGCGACCTGCCCGCCCTGGCGCGATTTCGAGATTCAGGCGTTTTCCTCGCTGTCCCCAAAGATCTCCCCAAATCCTCTTTTGCGGATTACGTAAAAGCGTTCAAGGAAGTCCATCCGATAGGCCTGGACGCACAAGAAGGCCCCCCAATGGAAGACTTGCTGCCTGGTTCGCCCGATCTGGTATACCTGATCGCAACCGGCCCGAAGTTGCCTTCCATAGGCCATCTCACCCATCTGCGATATCTGATGTTCAAGTTCAGCGACGATGCCGCCAACCGCGATGTCAGCCTGTTGAAGGAAAACCCCGACTTGCGGGTTTTGTTGCTTTCCGGCGATTCAAAGAATCACCGCCCCTTGGAAAACCTGCAAAACATTCAGGGGATGAAGAATCTGCGGAGTCTCTACCTGGCGGAGTTCAAGCCGGAAGATCTCGCGGTCGTTGGAAAACTTCGCGGCCTGCAATGCCTTGACATGATGACGGGCACGGTCCCCGATTTCTCCCTGCTGGCGCCTCTTCAAAACCTTCGATACCTGAGCATGGTCGGCTATTCCGAAAAAGGTTCCATCGACCTTTCACCTTTGGCGCAATTGAAGAACCTTAAGGTGCTGATGGTTCCCAAAGGCGATCTGGAGGCGCACAAGAAAGAATACGACGCCCTGCGGGCCCAGCGGCCGGATATTGAGATTGTCGGGTTCTGCATGGGCTCCGGATGGATCCTGGCCTGGCTGCCGGCCGGATTGATCGCGGGGCTTGCGTGGAAACGGGCGCGAAGGGTGCCATGCCCAAATCTGCGCGGGCATGGGAACACCGCGCGGACATGCCCGCGCGGACTTGGGCATGGCACCCATCGATGAACGACTCACAGTGCAGGGGAAACGCGGTGAGTTCGTCCCCGGGAAAACCGGCCGGCGCCGCGGTCCTGGCGCTGGGCATGGCGGTGTTCGCCCTCTGTGCGCATCGGCCGGAACTCGCGATGGTTCGGTGGCCTGCCCTGTTCCTGGCGTGCATGGGCCTTGCGTACTGTGTGGCGCAGGACCCTCAAACGCGGGAACTCATGGGCCTGCCGCAATCCAACCGGTGGCTTCCCCTCCTGGTGAGTGTTTCGGCGGGGTTCGGGATCATTCTGGCGGTGGCCTTCAGGTGCAGCCGGCATTGGTCCTTGTTGCCGGACGAGCTTACGTCGTTCGCCCTGGTGGCGATGGCCATCGGCGCGTGTGAGGAAGTCGCCTATCGCGGAATTTTTCAGGGATCGTTTCGCCGTTACGGGCCGGTGCGGGCGTCGTTGATTGCCTCGGCCTGTCACACCGCCTACAAGTGTTGCCTGTTCGTTTTCCCCTCGGTTTCCGTCCGGCCTGACCTGGTTTGGCTGGGCCTATGCACGCTGGCCGCCGGATTTCTGTTCGGGATGATGCGGGAACGTTTCGGCGGGCTGGCTTCCCCTCTGGCCGCTCACGCAGCCTTCGATTTGATCTGCTACGGCAGCCTCGCGACCGCACCCTGGTGGGTCTGGTAAACGCGTCGGCGGCCCCGCCCCTCAATAAACCCCTGTTGTGGCACAGCCACCCCGGTTGTGTCTTTGCGTTTCTTAAGGCAACGCCCCAAGACGCAGCCGAGGGCGGCTGTGCCACATGGGCAATTCCGATTGGCCCTTACGCGGCGGCCAGCGTCGAGGCGGTGTAGTCCACCTTCATCGTGCCGCTGCCCTGCTCGAACCGCAGCCCAACATGGTAGCCCTCGCGGTCGTTTCGGCAGCGGACCACGGTGGCGTACACGCTCCGCCGCAGGCCGTTATCCAACGCGGGCAGGCTCATCACCACGCGCTGGCCTCGATAGTACGGGCGGTCCACGATCGCGCCCAGGCCGCCGCGGGAAATGTCCAGCATGTGGAACGTGTCCACCATCTCGCCGCCCGGGTCCAGACGCAGCCCGCGAAGCGACATCCGAAGCTGCGTGCGAGTGTGATACCGTCGCTCCGAAAAAAAGATTTCCGATGATTCCATGGCTGTGCTCCTAATGCACCCGATCCTCTCTTCGCATCGACCTCCAGGGAGGGCGACTTGAATAACGGAACGCTTTTCCTGGGTCCTCCGGAGCATCGACGCCAAGGTGATTGCAAGCTTTTGCCAACAACAAAAGGGATTAGCCACGAATTACGCGAATTACGCGAAAACAACAAAGACAAACATATTTCGCAAAAGAAGCAACAGCAAGAAACACTCGGACGCCAAAGCAACAAAGAGGAACGCCTTCTCTGGCTTGGTTTGTTTTTACGGTTCTTCTATCTCTTTCTCTTGGTGCTCTTAGTGTCCTTGGTGATCTTGGTGATTTCAGTTGTTGTTTTCGTGCGATTCGGGCAAAGTCCGGCGAAGGTGCGTTTGCCCTGCCCCCGTGCCATTTAGCTATGGCGGCGCATTCGTGACATCGACTATAATCGCCGCTTCATCGTCCCATGACAAAGCAGACCACGACAACACGTGATGATGTTCCCCCGGCGCCGCCGGCGAACCGGGACGCTCTGTGCGAATTGCCCGACCCCAACGGCGGGCGATGGACCGGCGGGCAGCGGCTGGCCTTTTGCGTCCTGGGCATCCTGGGGTTCGCCTCGTGCTTCAGCCACGTCTGGGACTCCGACATCTTCTGGCACCTGGCCTGCGGCGAATGGATGTTCCGCCACCACGAGGTCATGCGGCGCGACTGCTTCTGCCTCGACGCCAACCCCAACGGATGGATCGACGTCCACTGGCTCTTCCAGTTGATCGTGACGGCGGTCTTCAAGCTGGGCGGCTGGGGGCTTCTGAGCGTCTTCAAGGGCGCCGTCGCCGCGGGCATTTTGATGACCTACGTCGCGTCGCTGCGCAAGCGCGTTCCGACCGCCTGGCTGATGGGCGTGGGCATTTTGCTGCTGTGCGTCATGCAGTCCCGCATACGGACGCGCCCGGAGATTTTCACGCTGGGGCTGCTGGTGGCCAGCTTCGCCCTGGTCGACAGCGTCCGCCGCGGCGCCCATCCGACGCGCCTGTGGTGGATGGTGCCCATCATGATTTTCTGGGTCAACATTCACGGCCTGTTCTTCCTGGGCCTGGCGATCGCCTGGGGGCTGGTGCTCGGCGCCGCCCTGGACTGGGCGGTGGACCGACTGGGCGGTTGGGCGTGGGCGGCCTTGGCGGTGGCGCTGGGCGCCGTGGTGGCCGTGGGCGTGCGGCGGTTGGAGTTGGGCGAATCGCTGGGGCCCATCGTGAGCCACTACATCTTCAAGAATCCCGATGCGAACCCTGGGCGGGCCGCCGCCCTGTCCGACTGGATCATCCGTTGGCTGTGGCTGGTTTCCGGCACGCTGGCCTGGGCGGTCTTCGGGGCGCTGGGCTTCATTCGTCGCCACCGGAACCTCAGCGGTAACCTGCTCCGCCTGTCGGTCCTGCTGCCGTTGATCGCGGCGACCTTCGCCTGCCTGGTCAGCCCCTGGCCGATCGAAACGCTGCGGCTTCCCCTGCTGCTGTCCACGCGGCTGAGCGACCCGACCTACGTCACCGGAGTCACCGAACTGCATCGGACGACCTCCGATTATTTGCGGTCGAACCCCGAGGTCATCCTGCTGACGCTGCTGACCGTCTGCGCGATGCTGTTCAACTTCCGCAACCTGTCCCTCGGGCACATCGGCGTTTTCGCGGTGTTCGTGGCGATGGCGATGCTGGCGCTGCGAAACGTGGCTATGCTCGGGCCGGTGCTGGGGTTCCTGCTGGCCCTGCACGGCGGAGCCGCGCTGAAGGAATTGGGCGGCTGGAAACCGTTCCTGCGACGCCTGGGGCCTGTGTTCAGTTTCCTGCTGGCCTCCGGGGCCGTCGCGATATCCACGCTGTACCTGGCGGGAATGATCCAGCGTTTTCAGGGCGTCGGCACTCCGGGACCGGGGCTCCAGCGGGACAATTTCAACATGGACGCGGCCCAGTTCATGGCCGACCTGGACGTTCAGGGCGACCTGATGTGCGAGAACTTCGGCGATGGCGGCGTGTTCGACTATTACCTCAGTCACGACCGCGAAACGCCCCGGCGCCTGCTGTACATGGACGGGCGGCTGGAGGCGCACTCGCTGGAAAAGTTCAACCGCATGAAGGAGTACCGCACCGCCCTGTCCAGCGTCAGCACGGCCGGCGTGGTCGAGTTGCCCGAAACGATCCGGTTCATCCTGGTGCGATATGACTCTTTGTCCGAGCTGTCGGCCATGTCGGCCGCCCGCTACGAACCGACCAGCGCCGGCGGCGGCGCCAAACGCCCCGTCAATCGTTTTCGGTTGATCTACGTCGATCAGGCCGGAGCGCTCTTCCAACGGATGGACTGGAACGATGGGCTGCCGGGCGCTCGCGACAACGTCGCGGTGCCCGAAGAGCCGAGTTTCGCCGGTTTTGACCTGCCGCTGGGGCGCGACGGACTGCTCCAAGGCGCGCCCAACTTGCCCAAGACCTGGTATCGCCATAACGTGCCCCCGGTGACCTCCCGGATCGCCGACCTGCTGCTGAACCTGGGAAAACAGCCGTTCTCGGCGGAGCCCAATTCGGCCGCCCCCGTTCGGCAACGGTGCATCGTGCTGGCCATCCGGCATTTCCATGCCGCCAAGACCGAGGGCCTGGGCGACCTGAACCAGACCCTGGCGCTGCTGGCCCAGGCCTACGCGCAGCGGGCGTGGGAGCAATACTACGAACCGTCGGCGGTCCTGCCCATCGACATCGATTCCGCCTGCGCGCTGCGGCGGTTCCCCCAGATGTATCTGCCCTACCTGCCAACGGCCACGCAAACGGCGTACTGCCAGATCTGGGTGGATTCGCTCGTCCGGGCCGGAATGCTCGACCACGCCCAGACCGTGACCGAGGAATTGTTCAGCAAGGCCCACGTCAAACCGGTCGATACGTACGGCGCCAAGCTCCAGCGCCTTCGCGACCAGGCGGACAAGGAGAACGTTTACCGGTTGCCGCTGTTGGAACGCGCGGAAAAACTGGCCTCGCGGTTCGGGCTGATCGACCAGGCCATCGCCCAGTTGAAGGCCAGTCACGACAAGGACCCCAAACTTCAAATGCTGCTGGGCGACCTGCTGCTGCGGCAAGGCGTCACGGAGGCCGACAGGCGGTTGGCGGCAAGGTCCGTCTATGCCCAGGTGAATTTGCCGCCGGACCAGGCGTGGCAGGTATCGCTGCGGCTGGCGCTGTGCGACTGGGTCGAGGGCAATCTCTGGCCGGCCGCGGACGCGCTTAAAACGCTGGCCGAAAAAACCGACCAACCGGTAATCAAGTTCTACCGCCTGCACCTGGCCGAAGAACTCGGCGACGACGCCACCGTCAAATCCTACGCCCACGACGCCGATCTCGCGGAATTCACCCGCCAAGCCAAGAAGCTGCCGTAAGATCGTGACGCGTGCGAAGGGACTGTACCCTTTTTCGGGGCTGTTTCCGAAAAAGGGGACTGTCCCTTAACCTTGGACGTTTAGGGACAGTCCCCATTTTGAAAACAGCCCAAAATGGGGACAGTTCCTTTCGACATTCGCCGTTCGATTGTTCGAATGTTCGTCGGTTCGCTATTTCTTGCCGTTAGAGTATGAACTGCTTGAGGTACTTGTACCCCCGCCGCAGTCCTTCATCGCCCTCGTACGTCGGGTCCTCGTGCTCGATGATGATGTCGCCGTCGTACTTCACATCGGACAGCGCCGTGAAAATCGTCTTCCAATTCGCGTCGCCGTAACCGGGCATGCGGAATCGCCACCACGGTTCGCTCAGATACCGGTCGCCGTTGAGGCCGATCGCGTTGAGCTGGTCGCACAGGATCTGCGTGTCCTTGGCGTGGAAGGCGTAGATGCGGCTGCCGAATTCCCGGATCGCCGCCGCGTAGTCCATGAACTGGAAGATGAAGTGCGACGGATCGAACTCCAGGCCGATTGCCGCCGACGGAACCAGCTCGAACATGCGGCGGAACGACCGCGGGCAATTGCCCAGGTTGCCGCCGTCGTGCGGGCAATTCTCGATCGCGATTCGCAGCCCCTGGCCCTCGGCCATGCGGGCGAACTCGCCCCAGGTCTTCTTGTAGTAGGCGAACTTCTCCTCGACCTTCAGCCCGCGCGGAATCCACGCGTTCACCGTGACCAAAGGCGTGTCCAGAATCTTGGCCACTTCCATGATCTTCTTCATGCGGTCGGCCGGGTTCGGATCGGTCGTGTAGTCTTCGGCCAGCGCCACCGTCAGCGCCTTCACGCCGTGCTTGTCCAGAAACCCCTTGGTCCTTCGGCCGTTCTCGGCGGTCACGTCGAAATTGGCCCCGCACCATCGACCCAGGTTCACCTCGATGCCGTCAAAGCCGGCCTCGCCGGCAAACTTGATCTTCTGTTCCTCGGGAACGGACACAAATCCAAGTCGCATTCTTGAGTCTCCTTAATTTCTTCGTTTCGGTTTTGAACGTTTCAGGCCCGTTTGGGACGGCTGTACTTTAGCAGGCCGCGTTTCGACGTCAATGGAATTGTTGATCCAAAAAAGCGAACCGCAGAAGGCAGAAGTGAAGACACGGATTTCAGGCTCTTCCCTTCGACATTCTGCGGTTCGATTGTTCTGCGGTTCTGCGGTTCGCCGTTTCTTCGCTGTAAGGGCCCCGGCCCACGCTTTTCCAAGCGCTCCCCTCCGGGGTCGCGGCTAAACTTGGTTCTTCGCTGTTACCGCCTACGGGCCTCGGCCCACGCTCTACGTCTTCTGCCCGTCCGGAACGTCGCTGGTGCAATGCGGGCAGCGGATGGCCTTGATGGGAATCTCCATCGTGCAGGCGGGGCATGGTTTGGTGGTCGGCGCGGCCGCTTGCGGCTTGACGATCAACTGACGCACCTTGACGATGGCCAGGAACACCGACAGCGCGATGATGATGAAATTGACCACCGCGCCGATGAACAGCCCGATCTGAATGCGCCCGATCGTCCAGTCCTTGTAGTCGGCCGCCGGCGCCACGTAACTGACCGCCGGCATGATGATGTTGTTGACAAAAGACGTGACGACCGCACCAAAGGCAACGCCGATGACAATGGCCACCGCCAGGTCGACTACGTTGCCCTTGAACGCAAAGGCCTTGAACTCGCCCAGTAGGCTTTTAACGGACATGGTTCACCTCAATATTGGTTTCTCAATTATATCCCTGGATTCCGGGCGCCGTGGGCACAGCGTCGCCAACCCGAAGCCCGGCAGTCAGTTGATGCGGATGTCCCCATGAAATATGACCAGGATGAGGACGCAGTCCAACAGGGCTTGAGCGGCCACCCAGAGGTAAGGCGAAACGCCGGCGAACCAGTATGCGAGGAAAAGGCCCAGCCATATTCCGACGGAGATCGCCGTTCCGCGCCAGCCCAGTTCGCCGCGGGCAACGAAGATGATTACCCAGAAGATCAGGAACGGAAACGCCATGACAGAATCCTACATAAACCCCGACGATCCGCAATCAATAACCATCTTGTGGCACCCCCAAGTCTTGTGGCACCCCTCTTGTGGCACCCCTCTTGTGGCACCCCCAAGTCCGCTTGGGGGTGTCTGAGGGACTGTCCCCATTTTGGGCTGTTTCAAAATGGGGACTG
>CAZYDC010000148.1:0-10592 GCA_964646065.1 uncultured Planctomycetaceae bacterium
TATCTGTTATGTGGCATGACCTTCGATTTTCCACCACTTAAATTGGATGAGAACCGGAAAAATTGAATGTCCCCTTTTCTTGCGGGGCGCCCCCCCCTACACCCAAACAAAAAGGGGACAGGCACCGATTGCAAACGGCCGCAATCGGAGGCGAGTCCCCTTTTTGCCGCGGCAAGAAAGTGCATATTCTTCCAACTGAACTATTGCATTGCCGGAGGGGAGCCATTATAACAATTCTCAATTCGGCGTCGGGCGTGCGGCAGGTTTGCCGTGTCCCAGACGCCGGCATATCCGGACATAGCAAGGAAGGTTCACTATGAAGGTGATTGCACAGACGGCGGCCCTGCATGAGGCATTGACGCTGGCCGGAAGCATCGTGGCCACACGAACCCCCAAGCCGGTGTTGCAGTGCGTCAAACTCTCGGCCAAGGACAACGTCCTGACGCTGCTGGCGACGGACCTGGAGGCGGGGCTTCGCTACCAGATCACGGCCGTGCAGGTCGAACAGGAAGGCGAGGCGCTGGTCCCCGCCGACCGGCTGGCGGGCATCGCGACGCTGGCGGCCGACGAGGAAAGCCTGACGCTCCAGACGGTCAAGGAACAGTGCCAGATTTCCGGCAAGGCCAGCCGGTACAAAATTTTCGGCTACGACCCGGCCGAGTACCCCGCCGTGGCCGAATTTTCGGACGCGCCGGATTTCCAGATCAAGGCGGGCGAACTGGCCGGCATGATTAACCGGACGCTGTTCGCGACGGCCAAGGCGCACAGCCACTACGCGATCAGCGGAGTGCTGTGGGAGGCCAGCGGAAAGAAACTTCAGATGGTGGCCACCGACGGGCATCGCCTGGCGCAGGCCAAGGGCGCGCTGGTCAAGGCGGCCGCCCGCGACGTCACGGCCATCGTTCCGGGCAAGCTCATGGGGCTGATCCAGCGGATCGCCGGCGCCGGGGAAGAGGTCATCGAGGTCAAGATCCTGGAGAACCAGATCCTGGTTCGTTCGGCCCGGGCGGTGCTGGTCAGTTCGCTGGTGCAGGGCAATTTCCCGAAATACGCCGACGTGATCCCGCGCGAATGCGCCCGCAAGGCGACCATCAACTCGGCCGTGTTCGAGCATCGAATCCGCCAGGCGGCCCTGCTGACCAACGAGGAGTCCAAGGGCGTGCGGCTGAGCTTCTCCAAGGACAGCCTGACCCTGACCAGCCGGGCGCCCGAGTCCGGCGAGGCCGAGGTCACCTGCCCCATCACGTTCGAGGGCGAGCCGATGGACATCGCCTTCAATCCGGCCTTCCTCGTCGATGCCCTCAAGGTCGCCGGGGCCGAGACTATCTCGTTCGAGATGAACGCCTCCAACAAGCCGGCGGTCATCAAGGCGGGAACCGACTTCCTGTACGTGATCATGCCCGTGGACCTGAGCTGACGCCCGATTGCGTTCAAGTTTTGCATTGAATAAAGGCGATTTATAAGGGTGGCATGGCGACGTTGTTTGTCGCCATGTCCCGGTTTTGCCGGTGCCGCATGGCGACAAACAACGTCGCCATGCCACCCTCGAAAGTTTCGACGTCATGGATGATGCGCAACTCAAGACCGTTTGGCAGCAGCGGCAGTTCCCGCCGCCGGCCTCGCCTTTGGGCGTGCCGCTGGCGCTGCTGATGAAACGCAAGCTTGGCAAGCGCGTCAAGCAGCTCAGCAAGCTCGCCGAGGTGTGGGACGAAGTGCTGCCCGATACCATTCGCGAGCACACTGCCTTGGAAGGCCTTTCCAACGGCGTGCTGACCGTGATCGTGGACAGCGCCCCCCACCGCTTCCAACTCCAGACGCTCCTCAATGCCGGCCTGACCAGCCGAATTCAGGAACTCCTGCCCCAGGCCCTGAACAAAATCCGCCTGGTGCCAGGCCAGTTCAGCTCCATCGACATCTCCGGCGCGCCCCGATACCAATTCTGAATGTAGCATGGGCATCCTGCCCATGTCTTTTCTTTGCTGTTGGTGTTGTCGTTTTTGGACCGAAACAATAAAACAAACAACAGGCCATGGGCAGGATGCCCATGGGACTCATGGCCAAGATGGCCATGCTACAGGTTCTAATACCGGATCCTCACCTCGCCGAGTTTCTTTGGCTTGGGCTGTGTCGTCGCGCCGGGGGCCTTGGCTGCCGTCAAAACGCCCGGCGGCTGAAAGTACGTTCCAATGGAAAGCTGCTTTCCCTCGGCGTCCGTGAACACCAGCACGCTTAACGGCACCTCGGTAATGTTGCAGAACACGTGGTGCGCCGTCTCGAAGGTCGAACCCAGCGGGTTCTGATTGTTGTCGTTCTTCTCGAACTGGAAGTAACCCTTGGCGTCCGGGCCGGTCAGGCAATCCAGGGCCAGGCGGGAGGTTTCCATGTAAAAGGCCACGATCCGCGCCGCCCGCTGGACTCGCCGGTCCCGGGAATCGCGACCCTGCCCCAGGTGACGGTCGCTGCCCAAGTCGCCCACCAAATCGTAATCCAGGAAGCTGGAAATGGCGCAGCCTTCCTTCTGAATGATCTTGGCGGCCTGGGCCTCGAAGGCGGCCGCCTGGTCTCGCGGGATTTCAAAGCGGAACCTCATGCTCTTAAGCAGGCCCTGGACCTGGAAATTTTGCGGGATCATCTTGACGTCGGTGTCGCCGCTGTCGGTGGGCGGCTGAACGTACCGCGAGAACCAGAACCACTTCAGTTCGGGGTGCTTGCTCACGATCGGCAGGATGACCCGGCCCATGGTCGTCTCGGCCCACAGTTCGTTGTCGAAGGGCGGGGCGTTGGGCGCGAAGATTCGCACCTGGCGGATCACCGTCGCCTGGGTCGCGGGGGCGGAGGCGGCCTGCTGGACCGGGCCGTCCCCGGCGGCAAAAGCGGCGGCGGCCAGAACAAAAGCAAACAATAATGCCGAGAACTTCATGAGGGCTTCCTTTCATCGGTGGATCGAGGACGACGGAGGGCTATGGGGGACTTCAAATCAAATTTTATAATCCTTTGGGTGCGGCGTTTGACGATGGTAAGATATTAGTGGACAAGGAGTCAAGCAATGACTTGCGCAATGACAATTGGATTTGAAGCGGTTCTGGCGACGATCGGGGCCTGGCACGTGGTGATTTTCTTCGGAGTCGTTCTGCTGCTGTTCGGCGGAAAGAAGTTGCCGGAGTTGGCCCGAGGCATGGCCAAGGGCGTGCGGATCTTCCGAGATGAGCTCCACGGGACCACCAAGGAAATCCAGGACGCGATAGAGAATCCCCCGCCGCAGACCCCGCAGGCCAAGCAGGACGCGCCGCCGCAAGGCAGCGAGAAAAAAGCCTGACCGCGAGAACAACAACGGAAATCACTAAGAGCACCAAGGCCACCAAGAGCACTAAGAAGAGATTCTAATCAGGCTAAAACATCCGCCTGTTCAGCCTATTCGCTAATTACTCGGCATCTTAGCATTTCATTGATTTTCTTGGTGCTCTTGGTGACCTTGGTGCCCTTTGTGATTGTCTTTGCTTCTCGCAATGAGGCGCGACCGCCTCAATCCCACTTGCCCGCCGCCACGTCGGTGACGAATTGCGCGAGTCCCTCGCTGGCCACGTGCCGGGCCGCCTCCAAGAGCGGCTTGGGCGAACCGGGCATGGCCACGCCCAGGCCGGCGCCTTGGATCATCGACAGGTCGTTCATGTCGTCGCCCACGGCGACGATCTGCGCGCGCCCCAGCCGCGACGCCTGGGCCAGGTACGTTAAGGCCGCGTGCTTGCTCGTGCCGGCGGAAAACGCCTCCAGCACCGTCATGTCGTACGCGGGCACGTAAATCGAGTGCATGACCAGCCGCGAATCGAACCGGCCCTGCAACTGGGCCAGCAGGTCCGGCTGCGGCGCGGGCAGAATCGAGCTAACCCGCAGCGGATCGGGCATGTCGCCGTGATCGACCATGCGCGGGGCCACGCGAACCTTCACGCTCCGCCGCGCAAGCCACCGCTGCGTGAACTCCTGGTGCTCGCCGCGGCTCTCGCGGAAAAAGTCCACGCCGTGCCGCCACGGGTCCACGGCCGCCACCACGCAGTACCCCCCCTCCGCCAGCGCGTCGGAAAACTCGCACGCCAGGGCCCGGGGGATCGTCCGCTGGTAGAGCGTCCTGCCGGTTCGGGCCTCCGTGACCAGCGCGCCGCCGACCAGCACCAGCGACTCGGGCGGTTGGCTGAAAGTGAGTTGCCGCCAGATCGGTTCGGCCTCGGCGTACGACCGCCCCGTCGCCAGGCAAATCCGCAGCCCCGCGCGATCCGCCGCCGCCAAGGCCGACATCACGTCCGGCTGGACCTCCTCCCGCGAACCGATCAACGTCCCGTCAATATCCAAGGCCAACAGTTTGTATTTCATTCCAGCATTGTATCGAAAAAACGGGGTTCGGGATTCGGGAATCGGGATTCGGGATTCGGGAAGAAACAGCGAAGAAGTTCCCCGCCGTTTCCCCCCGAATCCCGAAACCCGAAACCCGAATCCCGTCTTCGCTGTTTCTTCCCGAATCCCGATTCCCGAACCCCGCTTCTTCTGCTATCATTTCCGCCATGAATATCAAACTTGGACATTCCCCCGATGCCGACGACGCGTTCATGTTCTACGGCCTGGCCGAGGGCCTGGTGGATTCCGGCGATTACCGGATCGAGCACGTACTCAAAGATATCCAGACGCTCAACGACCAGGCGACGCGCGGGCAGTTGGAGATCACGGCCATCTCCGCGCACGCGTACGCCTACGTGCGCGACAAGTACATTCTCACGCGATGCGGCGGCAGCTTCGGCCAGGGCTACGGGCCCAAGATCGTCGCCCGCGAACCGATGGCCGAGAAGGACCTGGACAAGGTCTCCATCGCCGTGCCCGGAACCACCACCAGCGCGTACCTGGCGTTGCAACTCTACCGGCCCAACCTGCGCACGCAGATGCTGCCGTTCGACCAGATCGTCCCGGCGGTCATCGCGGGCGTGGTGGATTGCGGCCTGATTATCCACGAGGGCCAGGTGACGTTCGAGCAGATGGGGCTTTGCGAGATCGTGGACCTCGGCCGGTGGTGGCAGGCGAAGACTTCGCTGCCCCTGCCGCTGGGCCTGAACGCCATCCGCCGCGACCTGGACGAAAAAGTGCGGCGCGAGCTTTCCGCAATTTTGCTGCGGACGATTCAATATTCGCTCGCTCACCGGCCCCAGGCCCTGAAGCACGCGATGAAATACGCCCGCAACGTGCCCGAGGACCTGGCCGGGCAGTTCGTCGGAATGTACGTCAACGACATGACGCTCGACATGGGCGAGCAGGGCCAAAAGGCCGTGGAGGAATTCCTCGGCCAGGCGCACCGGGCCGGGCTGGTGCCCAACGCCCTGCCGATTGAACTAGTGTGACACATATGGAGCACGCGATGAAACTGTTCACTCTGTCCGCGTTCGTTCTCTTTTTCCTGGCCGTTGCCGTCGCCGCCACGTCCGAGCCCGCCGCCACGCAGCCCGCAACCGGGCCCGCCGCCGACACCCAGCCGGCCGTCGTCGGGGCCCCGATGGACGGCAAAACGCTCACCGTCATCGAGGGCAAGACGATCCTGATTCAACTGTATTGGAACATCACCACGGGCTATGCCTGGCAACTCAAATCGCTCAAGGGCGATGCCGTGGAACAGGTGGGAAAGTTCAGCTACGTCGCCAACCCTCACTCAAGGTTCGTCCCCGGAGGCGGCGGCAAACTCCTGGCCACCTTCAAGGCCGTCAAGACCGGAAACGGCACCATCGAGCTGGTCTATCTGCGACCATCGGACAAGAACACCCCGCCGGTCAAGACATTCACGTTGACGGTCAATGTTGAAGAGCCCGCCACCACGCAACCCGCCAGCAAACCGGCTGCGGAAAGCAAACCGGCTGACGAAGACAAACCGGCGGGGAAATGAGTGGGATGTAAGGGTGGGATAGCGACGTTGTTTGTCGCCTTGTCTTGTGGCACCCCCAATTCTGCTTGGAGGTGTCCCGGTTGCGCGCATCCGCTAAGACACCCCCAAGCAGACTTGGGGGTGCCACCATGGCGACAAACAACGTCGCCATGCCACCCTTCAGGCAGGCGTCAGGCGCAGTAGCGCGCAGCCGTGCGGGTCCACTTCGGCGGAGAACTCCTGGTCGTAGGCGCCGCGGTCTTCGTGCGCCCACAGGTCGCGCACCTTGTACGCGCCGCGGATTTCCAGGTCCGACCAGTGCGCGACGATGCGGGTTCGCTGCCAATGGCGATTGAAAAGTCCCACGCCCAGTTCGCCGCCGGAGAGCGGCTTCTTCCATATCTCCGTGCTGGGCGGAAAGTCGCACCCCACGAAATATCCCTGCTGGCCCAGCGGGTCCTGGTCCAGCGCGATCGCCTCGCGATTGAGCAGGATTTCCCGCGTCGCCGCGTCCAGGGTCCGCACGTCGTTGCCGATCATCAGCGGTGCCGCGAGCAGGCACCACAGGCCAAACTGCGTGCGGTATTCGATGTCCGTGCAGCCCTGGCCGGGCGACTGCCTGCCCTTGCCATTGAGCCCCACGACCAGGAAATCCGGATCGTTCCAGTGGCCCGGACCCGCGAAGCCCTCCAGGCCGCGCTGCCTCTCGAAACCGATGCTCTCGATCTCGTGTTTCATCCCGGTCGGGTCGTTCCAGCAATCGCAAATGTCCGTGCCGGTCCGCCACAGGTGCGCGCCGATCTTCGCGCCCCACAACCACGGCCGGTGATGGCCCCACTCGCACATGCTGAAGATAATGTCGCGCCCGGTGGCCCGCAGCGCGGCGGCCATTTTGCCGTAGCGATACTCGGCGTTGGCGCGCGAATGCTCGGCGTTGCACCAGTCGTATTTCAGGTAATCCACTCCCCAGTCGGCGAATGTTTGGGCGTCGATCTCCTCGCAGTCCTGGCTGGCGGGCTGGCCGGCGCAGGTCCTTGGGCCTGCGTCGGAATAAATGCCGAACTTCAGCCCGCGCGAGTGGACGTAGTCGCCCAGGGCCTTCATGCCCTCGGGGAACCGCTTCGGACACGGATACAGCCGCCCCTTCTCGTCGCGCCCACCGTGCCAAAGATCGTCGATCACCAGGTACTCGTACCCGGCGTCCTTAATGCCGCTGGAAATAAACGCGTCGGCCGTCTCGCGGACCACCTGCGAACTGATGCCAGGCCCGAAATGATTCCAACCGTTCCAACCCATCGGGGGAGTCGCTGCTAACATGACTTCCTTTCTTTAATGCAATGTGGGCACAAAAGCAGTGTCCAGCTTTTGCCAATTTACAATTGACGATTGACGATTGACGATTGGAGGAAAAGACCCGAAACGAAGCTCTTTCCGTTCAATCGTCAATTGTAAATTGTCAATTGTCAATGGTACTCCCGGGCCACGCGGTACATCGTGAGCACGTTTTCGGGCGGGGTGAACCGCTGGATAATGTGGCTGGGCGAGAAGACGTATCCGCCGCCGGGCGCCAGCGCGTCGATGTGCCGCTTGACCTCGCGCTCCACGTCGGCGACCGTGCCCTTGGGCAGCAGGTGGATCACGTCGATGCCGCCCCAGAACGTGATGTCCTTGCCGAACCGCCGCTTGAGTTCGAACGGGTCCATGCCGGCCGCCGAGGTCTGCGTCGGGTTGAGCACGTCCACGCCGATCTCGATCAGGTCGCCGATGATGTCGCTGCACGCGCCGCAGCAGTGATGAATGATCTTCGCCCCGGTGCGCTTCTTGATGTACTGGATGATCCGCGCGTGGCGCGGCTTGAGAAAGCGGCGGTAATCCGCCGGCGACATCCACATGTTGGTGTGCGTGGCCACGTCGTCGCCCAGTCCGTACACCAGGTCCATGTCCGCCCCGGCCGCATTGTAGAAGCTCTCGCCGCCGGCGAAGAAATGTTCCAGCATGGCATCCATCAGTCGGCAGATCAGTTCGGGATTCAGGACCGACTCCAGGGCCCACCGCTCGAAGCTCAGCGTCCCGAACCCCGTGAAACAATGCGGCATGATGATGAAGTTGGTCTGCACGGCGAAGTCCGCCTGGTGGTGTCGCCGGATTGTTTCTCTCATCGCCTCGGCGTCAACCCAATCGCCAATGGCCGGAGCCGGCGATGAGACCCGGTCGACTTCCGCCTGGGTGAACTCGCCGGTGATCGCCGGCTGATAAAGCTGCACGTCGGACGCCCCGGCGGGCTGGCGATTGATCCTGCCGTCGCGATAGGTCCATTGTTTCGCGCCGTCGGGCAGCACTTCCTCGACCGGCGGCGGATCCCACGGCGTGGTCACGCCCTTGCGGGCCGGGGCATTCACCAGCCGCACGTCCGCGCCGAGAATCTCCAGCATCTTCTCGTCCGGCGTGACGAAAGCGCCGGGGTGCGCCACCCCCTTGGCCGCCGTCGGCTCGATGCCCAATATCGCCGCCATTCCCTCGTACACCTCGCGCGCGATAAACGTGTCCGACGTGCCCAGGTCCAGCGGCACACGGTCAGGCTCCTGATGGTTCACGGCGGCGAGGACTCGTTCGCGTGAGTTCATGTTCTTCTTCTACTCCTATTTACGATTGACGATTTACGATTTACGATTGAAATCAAAGCGTGCGCACGGCCGCTCTTCAATCGTCAATCGTAAATCGTAAATCGTCAATTCTTGGGCCTCGGCTTGACCTGCCCGGCGAACCCTTCACACGCCCGCCACCAGGCGATGGCCTGGCGATAGCCCTCCACCGGATCCTCGATGGGCCAACCGGTCGTCTCGAATGTCACCGGGCCGGGGAAGCCCACCTCGCGAAGGGCGCGGATCACGTCCACCCACGGGATCGTGCCGAAACTCACCGGCATGTGCTCGTCCATGCCGATGCCGCGGTTGTCGTGAAAGTGCGTCTCGTAGAGTTTCTTGCCCATGCGCAGGACCCACTGGGGCACATCCTGCCCGCACAGGTGCGCGTGGCCGGCGTCCAGGCAGTAACCCACGTTGGGCTCACCGATCGCCTCGACCATGGCGACAAGGTGCTCCGGCCTGTCCAGCGCGTCGTACGGACCCAGGTTCTCCAGCGCCAGCAAAATATTGTGCTCGGCCGCCAGGCGGGCCATGTATCGCAGATTATCCGCGGCAGTGTCCAGCACCGCTTGCCGGCCATGAAGCCCGGACTCGCGGTCAAAACCCTGCTTCATCATATTTTCATCGCCGGTGCCGTAAATCCAGTCCGGATGGATGACGAACGCCTTGGGCGACCACCGCGAGAACACCTCCACGTTGCGGGCCATATTCGCCCGCACGGCCTCCTGCCCGGCCGACAACGGAGCCCACGTCGGACCCGAGTAGTGAAAGCTGCTCAGGCGAAGGTCAAGTTCCTTGTACCATCCGGCCAGCAGCGCGACCGTCTGGTCCACGTCGCAATTGAACGTCTCCAGCAGGTTGATCCCGTCCACGCCGATCCACCGGATGCCCGCACGGTGCATCGATTCAAGCCGGGCGCGGACCTTCGAGGCGTCCCATCGCATGATCTTGCCATCCCAGCCGATGGTCGGGGTGTAATACGATAGCTCCCAATGTTCCGTCATACGTCCTCACAGTTGCGTTGGTCTATTCAAACACCACGTCCGCCCCGGCCGCCTTCTTGATGAACGACGAGTTGCCGTTAAGCTGCTCGGCGAGCTGCCGGCGAGAGGGGCGAAGGTGCTCCTCGTCGGCGAACTTCATCGCCTTCTGCATCAAGAGGGCCCGCAGCGTCGCCCTCTGCTGGCCACCGTTGAACATCTCCTGAACCTTGGGCACAAACGAGGACTTGCTGAAAAAACCTTCGGTCTCCAGCAGCGGCGTGAACTCCAGGAGTTCCGGCTCGGGTAAGTGGCAGACGATCTTGTCGCCCTCGCGGCGAAGGTCCTTTTCTTCGAGCTTGGAAAGGTCCACGCCCCAATTCCAGCGGACCGTCACCCAGTACACGCCGTTCCAATCGCCGAACAGGTTGGACTCGTCATGTTCCACCACCAGTTGCGTCGTCGTCCGCCGAGTGACCAGGAACGACATCGCCTCGCTCTTGAGCACCGAGAGCGTTATTTTCTCGTTCACCTTCGTGTCCAAAAAACCGCCGCCGGACTGCTCCCGGTGGCCGAACTTCCAGACCGACACGAAACCCGTCGCCACGAGCAAGGCCGCAAGCAAACCAAGTTTGATTAAGATTTTCGTCATAAAACACACAAGTGGGTGCCATGCCCAAGTCCGCGCGGGCATGGTCGCCCGGTGGTCACATGCCCGCGCGGACTTGGGCATGGCACCCGATGCGACACTCAGCATTTCGGAACGTGCAGCAGGAACCACACCGCCGCCAGCACGACCAGCACGTAGAAAGATATTTTCAGCACCCGCCACAAATCCCGAGGCCGGCGCGGCGCAGGCTGCGTCGGCGGGTTGGGACTCGGTGCGGCGGACGGTTGAGATTCATCGATTTTCATCGGGCATTTCCTGCACTGACGCCGGCAAAGCGCACTTGATCGTACATCATCGCCGCCGCCCGATGCACGGAAAATTGCGGATTGCGGAATGGGGATCGAGGATTGAACGGCCAAGAGGCATCCCGCGTCTTCGTCGTTCAATCCGCAATATGCAATTTG
>CAZYDC010000149.1:0-10571 GCA_964646065.1 uncultured Planctomycetaceae bacterium
AGCAGCGAATGCTCGACCGCCTCTGGAGCGCCGACGACGCACAGGAAGAGGCCGTCTTCCAGCTCAAAGACCCGATGCGCTGGCTCCAGGCGAGAATCGAACTGGCCAAGCGCAGACCGGACAACGAGGCGGAGGTCAGCCTGCTGGAAGAACAGTTGTCCAAGCCCGCCAAAGAGGTGGCCCTGGGGCCGCCGGGCGACCGGGCGATCATCGGCGCCAGCCTGTTCTCGTTCCGCACGTCCTCGGGGCAGATCATCCGCCAGATGCCGCCGGGCAGCCAATTCACGCTGACCATGATCCCGCTGGGCCAAAGGACAAGCTCCGCCGTCGGCCTGACCCCGCAGACCGCGACGCTGACAGTCGTGGACGACAGCCGGACCGATGTTTCCTCCATCGATTCGGGCATGGTCTATCTGCCGTTCGAGACGCTTCAACAACTCAACAAGATGGCGCCGCAGGAGCGGGCCGACATGGGCCCGGATTACAAAGGCCCGCCCAGGTTCACCCCCGCGCGGTGCAGCCAGATTCAGATCAAGGTGAAGAACCCGGCCATGTCCGAGCGCGAGTTGCAGGCGGTGCGTCAGAAGATTGCGGACCTGTGGGTGAAGTTCCGCGGCGAGCCCGAGCACGAAGACCTGCTGGCGCCCGTGGCGCAGGACAGCGACGTGCAGACCTGGCGGCAGCGGCAGTTCCCGCTGATCAGCCAGATCGCCAACCAGCGCACGCTGGTGGTGATCATGTTCGCGATCATGTCGATCGTCGCCATCGTGCTGATCTTCGCGATTTTCTACATGATCGTGTACCAGAAGACCAAGGACATCGGCGTGCTGAAGTCGTTGGGCGCCTCCAGCATCGGGGTGGCGGACATTTTTCTGGGCTACGGGGCGACGGTCGGGTTGGTGGGCGCGATCCTGGGCACCGCGGCCGGGGCGTTCTTTGTGCATAACATCAACCCGATTCACGACTGGATCGGGCGGGTGTCCGGGCTGGTGGTCTGGAACCGCGAGTGGTTCATGTTCGACCAGATTCCCAACGAATGGGAATGGTCCACGGCCTTCCTGATTGTGGCGGCCTCGATCGCCGCCGGGTTGATCGGCGCACTGGTACCGGCGATCCTGGCGGCCTGCAAACAGCCGGTAGAGTCCCTCAGATACGAATAACGAGCGGCGATGGCAGAGCATGCGATACAAGTGCAGGCTTTACACAAAACCTATTACCTGGGCAAGACCAACCTGCACGTGCTGCGGGGCGTGAGCCTCAGCGTGCAGAGAGGCCAGTTTGTCGCCATCGTCGGGGCCTCGGGCAGCGGCAAGAGCACGCTGCTGCACTTGGTGGGCCTCTTGGACCGCCCGGACCACGGTACGGTTTACTTGGACGGCGTGGACGTCGCGGCGCTTTCGTCGGCCAGGAGGAACGCGGTGCGGTGCAGGGACGTGGGGTTCGTCTTCCAGTTCTACCACCTGCTGGGCGAACTGAACGTGCTGGAAAACGTGCTGCTGCCGGGCATGGTGGATTCTTCGATCACCTCCTGGCCTGGCGCCCGGGCGCCGGCCCGCAAACGCGCGGTCGAGCTGCTCGAAAGCCTGGGCCTGGGCGAGCGGCTCAAGCACAAGCCCAAGGAACTCTCCGGCGGCGAGAGGCAGCGCGTCGCCATCGCGCGGGCCCTGATGAACCGCCCCAAGATCCTGCTGGCCGACGAGCCCACGGGCAACCTGGATTCCCGAACCGGAAAGCAGATCATGGACGTTTTGCTCCAGACCAATCGCGAGCAAGGCCAGACCATTCTCATGGTCACGCACGACCAGTCGCTGGCCGGGCAGGCCCACCAGATCATGCACCTGCGGGACGGTAAAATGGTGACGCCTTGACGGCAGGCGGGAACGAACCTAGGCTACACCCGCAAACAAAGCTGAAAACTGAAAGCTAAAAGCTGAAACAGGAAATTGCCGTTATTTTCTTTGAGCTTTGAGCTTTCAGTTTTTTCCTTAAGGACGGTCGAAAATCTCATGGTTGAAATGACGGTATCTCAGTTGGCCCAGCGGCTGGGCGGCGAGCTTTCGGGCGACGGCGGCAGGGTGCTGCGCGGCGTGGGCACGCTGGAGTCCGCGCGGAGCGACGAAGTGGCGTTCCTGGCCAACGTCCGCTACGAAAAGCTCGTGGAAACCACCGCGGCCGGCGCGGTCATCGTCGCCGGAAGCTACGCCGGGCCCGGCGAATGCCTGATCCGCTGCGCGGACCCCTACTACGCGTTTCGCGAGGCGATGGTGGCGTTCTACGGTTTCCGCACGCATCCGTTCGAGGGCATCGACCCGCGCGCAAGCATCGACCGCACGGCCTCGGTGGACCCGACGGCCCGCGTTTCGCCGTTCGTGACGATCGCCGCCGCGTGCCGGGTCGGCCCGGGCACGGTGATCTATCCGGGCGTGTACGTCGGGGCCGGCAGCCTCGTCGGGCGGGACTGCATCCTCTACCCCAACGTGACGCTCTACGACGGAACGGTCCTGCACGACCGCGTGACGATCCACGCGGGCAGCTCGATCGGGCACGACGGGTTCGGCTACGCGACGCACAAGGGTGCCGACGGCGTGGTCCGGCACGAAAAAATACCGGCCGGCGGCTACGTGGAACTCGAGGACGACGTGGAGATCGGCGCCTGCTGCGCGATCGACCGCGCGTCGATGGGCCCGACGGTCATCGGCGCGGGCACCAAGTTCTCCAACCTGGTGGCCATCGGCCACGGCACAAAGATGGGCCAGCACTGCCTGATGGTGGCCCAGGCGGGCATCGCCGGATCGGTCACGGTGGGCAACTACTGCGTGTTCGCCGGGCAGGCGGGCGTCGTGGGACACATCAAGATCGGCGACGGCGCGAAAATCGGCGCCCAGGCCGGCGTGAGCAACAACGTGCCCGCCGGGCAGGAAATGCTGGGCACCCCCGCCATTCCGCTGTCCCAGATGCGGCGCGTGATGGCCACCAGCGCACAACTTCCTGAAATGCGAACGACGATCAAGCGACTGACCAGGGAAGTCGAAGAACTCAAGCGAAGGCTGGATGGGAAAGGCGAGCATGGAGCCGGCCCCGACGAAAAGAAATGACCTTCCGCCCGTCGGCCTGATCGCGGGCATGGGGCGGTCGCCGATTTTGGTGGCGCGGGGCGTTCGCGCCAGCGGGCGGCGGCTGGTGGTCGTGGGGTTGCGGCAGGCGGCCTCGGAGCAGTTGCGCGCGATGGCGAACGAATTTCACTGGGCGGGCGTGGCCCGGATCGGGCGGTGGATCCGGCTGCTCAAGATCGCCGGAGTCGCCCAGGCCGTCATGATCGGCGGCGTTCCGAAAAGTTCCATCTACACCCCGTGGCGGCTGGTAAGGTATATTCCCGACGTGCGGACCTTGCGGCTGTTCTACGGCAAGGTGCGAAAAGACCGCCGCGACCATGCCCTGCTGCTGGCCGTGGCGGACGAACTGGCAAGCGAAGGAATCGAACTGGTGTCCAGCGTGGAATATTGCAAGGAGCACTTGGCCGACGAGGGCCTGATGACCCGCCGGGCGTTGCCGCCGGAGGCTCAGGCGGACGCCGAGTTCGGCTGGCGGATCGCGCGGGCCAGCGCCGACCTGGACATCGGCCAGTCGGTCGCGGTCAAGGAGCGGGCCATCATCGCCGTCGAGGCCATGGAAGGCACCGACGCCATGATCCTCCGCGCCGGGCAAATCTGCCGCACCGGCGGATGGACGCTGGTCAAGGTCGCCCGCCCCAAACAGGACATGCGGTTCGACGTGCCGACCATCGGCCCGCAGACCCTCCGGAACCTCCGCGACGCCAGGTGCATCTGCCTGGTCCTCCAGGCCGGAAAGACGCTCATCGTGGACAAACCCGTCACGCTGGCGCTGGCCGATAAACTGGGAATCGCGGTGATCGGAATGACGGCGGGGTGAAGGGTGCCATGCCCAAGTCTGCGCGGGCATGATCGCGCGGTGTTCACATGCCCGCGCGGACTTGGGCATGGCACCCGAAAACTGGCAGAGCGCTATGGCTTGCAACTGTGGGCGTGCAGACTGGCGGCCAGCGCGATGTGCCTGAGCCGTTCGACGCTGATGGAGTTGAGGAAATCATCGGTGAAGTCCACCGCGAAATCGCATTCCATGTTGCGAAGCAGGCGGATCAATCCACCACGGTCCATGGTTTGAATCTCGCTCACCAGACTCTCGACTTGCTGACCCTGCATACGACACCTTTTTTTGAAAACAGGAAACTGAAGCCTTTTCCTGATTGTATGGCTGCTTCCGTGATAATATCGGCTCAGAAAAACACGAACTTTTGCACTCGCTGGCATCTTTTTTGGCCGGAATGCAAATTTCCATTGATTTATTCAGCTTTCGTGAGAATCTGGCAAGAGATTTGCAAGTCGGCAAATCCTGTTGACAAACTGTGGATAACACGTGGAACATGCATGTAACAACTTGTGAATATTTAGTTTGTATCTATGAATTACGCCGACCCTTGTGTGCAGAAAACTAATGGGAAACACTGATACTCCAGAAAACGATAGCGGTTTGTCCGCCCAGAGCTTCGACTACATCCTGGACGAGCGGCGGATCGCCCAGGAACCCCTGATCCGGCGGGATCTGTCGCGACTGATGGTTTTGAACCGGTCCAGCGGGACGATTGGCCACAAGAGGTTCGGCGATTTGCCGCGGCTGCTTAGGCCGGGCGATCTGCTGGTGCTCAACGACACCTCGGTCATCCCGGCCAAGTTCTTTGCCCGGCGCGCCAGCGGCGGACGAATCGAAGGGCTCTTCCTCCACCAGGAAGGTGACGCGGACATCTTGTCCGCGTGTGGCGAGGGCGTCCCTCCCGCGTCTTCGCCTTTTCCGGCTGTTTCTTCTTCGCCGCAACAACCGCAACTGAAGCAACAGCAACAACAAGACGCAGGCAAGATGCCATCGACACACGCGGACAAGATGTCCTCGCCACATACGGGCACATGGCTGGCCTTGCTTAAGAATGCCCAGAAGTGCCGCATTGGCGAACAACTCCAGCTTGAGGGCGCGCCGGACGTGCGGCTGGAAATGGTGGAGAACCTGGGGCAAGGCCAATACCGGCTGGCGGTTCATCCGCCTTTGCAAGCCCAGGAGGTGCTCGGGCAGGCCGGCGTGACGCCGCTGCCGCCGTACATTCACCGATCCGCCACAACCCCGCAAGGGCAGGCCGACCGCAACCGGTATCAGACCGTGTACGCTTCGGTCCCCGGCGCGGTCGCAGCGCCAACGGCTGGGCTGCACTTCACGCCCGACCTCCTGGAAGACCTGGCCGCGCAGGGCATCGCAACAACCCGCCTGACGCTTCACGTCGGCATGGGCACGTTCCTGCCGGTCAAGTGCGACGACCTCAAAACCCACAAGATGCACTCCGAGTGGTACGACCTTTCCGCCGGCGCCGCCGAGGCGATCAACCGCGCCCGCCGCGAGGGCCGCCGGATCGTCGCCGTCGGCACCACCTCGGTGCGAGTGCTGGAGACAGTTGCGCGGCTGCAAGAACGGGAACTGCAAGAACAGGAACTGGCAAAACGGGGACTGAGACCGATTTCGTCTGCGAAATCGGTGTCTGTCCCCGCTTTGCCGGAATCGCCGCCCGACCTCGTCACCGCCGGCCACGGCTGGACGGACATCTTTCTCTACCCGCCCTGCCGATTCCTCGCCGTCGATGCCCTGATTACCAATTTCCACCTTCCAAAAAGCACACTCCTCATGCTGGTGGCCGCCTTCTGCTCGCCAGGGAAAACCGACGGCGTGCCAATGATCCTCCAGGCCTACCAGGAGGCCATCCGCCAGGAATACCGGTTCTATTCCTACGGCGACGCCATGCTGATCGAGTGACGTCGTAGCATGGCCATCTTGGCCATGAGTCGCATGGGCGTCTCGCCCATGTGCCGTTTCTTCGCCGTCATCCGAATTCAACGGCAAGGACACGGGCAAGATGCCCGTGAGACTCATGGGCGGGACGCCCATGCTACGCCCGAATGCCGGAAACCGAAATGCACCCGCGGCGAAGAAGCCCCTTACGGGGCCACTACAAACGATGGTAGAATCGTCCGCATTATGACGATGACCTCCCGCGATCAAGTGTTGACGATCCTCAACGGCGGGCAACCCGACCAGGTGCCTTGGTTTGGCGACCTGAGTTACTGGTACGGCTACCTCGCCGCCGAGAACAAGCTCGCGCCCGCGCACCAGGGCGGCGAGGGAATCTACCAGATGCACCGCGACCTGGGCGTCGGCTTCTACCTGCAAGGATACTTCCCGTTCAAGCAGGATTACGCCAACGTCCAGACCGAATCCGCCACCGAGGGCGACCTGACCGTCACCACGATCAAGACGCCCTGCGGCACGTTGCGGCAAAGGTGGAAGTACCTCAAGGAATCCTACTGCGGCGCGCCGGTGGAGCATTGGGTCAAGGAATGGCATGACCTGGCCGCCTTGCGGTTCTGGTACGAGAACATGGCCTTCGAGCCGGATTACCAGGAGGCCAGCCGGCGGCAAGGGCTGATCGGCGACAACGGCATCACGCTGTGCTACCTGCCCAAAAGCCCGCTGATGGATCTGGTGGCCTTGCACGCGGGGATCGAGGCCGTGACATACATCGCGATGGACGCGCCCGACGAACTCCAGCAGACGCTGGCCGTCATGCGGGCCACCAACGACCGCGCCGCCAGGATCGCCCTGGACTCGCCCGCCGAAACGCTCATGATCCCCGAGAACCTTTCCAGCGAGTCGGTCGGGGCGAACCTCTTCGAGCAGTGCGGCATGCGCGACTACGAAACCCACTGGAACACCCGCATGAAGGCGGCGGGCAAGTTCTCGTTCGTCCACATCGACGGCACGATGAAAGGCCTGGTCCGCCAGGTGGCCTCGACGGGCTTCCGCGTGCTCGAAGCCCTGACGCCCTCGCCGGTCGGCGACATCCCGATGAACGAAATCCACCAGTGGGTGGACGGCGACAACATCATCTGGGGCGGCCTGCCGGGCGTGTACTTCACCGACCTCATCGGCGACGCCGAGTTCGACCGCTTCGTGATCTCCGTGTTGGAAGTCATGGTCACCCGCCCGCGATACGTGCTGGGCGTGGCTGACCAGGTGCCCCCGCGCTGCCGATACGAGCGAGTGGCTCGCGTGCGGCAGTTGGTGGACAAGTACGGCAAGTACTGAGGACGGAAGTTCGTAGTGAGAAGCAAGATGAACGCAAGGCTACTCCGACTACGAACTACGTACTACGAACTGCGAACTTCTTCCTCCGCCGGCCTTGCATTGCGCGCGGGGCGGAGTTATTCTGACCGCCCAGCAATTGAAAGGAACCGTCATGGCTGATTCTCGAATTGAAAAACTCGCTCGTCTGCTTGTCGAATATTCCATCGGCCTCAAGAAGGGTCAGAAGCTGATGATCCGCGGCCACTACATCGCGGCCCCGTTGATCCGCGAATGCTACCGGGCGGCGATCCAGGCCGGGGCGCACGTCGAAAGCCAGATCTCCATCGAAGGCCTGGACGAGATCTTTTACAAGAACGCCTCCGAGGAGCAACTGAAGTACGTCTCCCCGATCGCCAAGCTTCGCGTCAAGACCATCGACGCGTTCATCGGCATCTGGGCCGACGCGAACACGCGCGGACTGACCGGCGCCGACCCCAAGAAGATGGCCGTCGCGGCCAAGGCCGGCAAGGCCGTCAACAAAATCTTCATGCAGCGCGCGGCCAAGAAGCAACTGCGATGGTCCGGGACCATGTTCCCCACCAACGCCAACGCACAGGACGCCGAGATGTCCCTGAGCGAGTACGAGGACTTCGTCTACGGCGCCGGGCACCTGGACGACCCCGATCCCATCAAGACCTGGAAGATCATCAGCAAGTCGCAGCAGACCCTGGTGGACGCACTGAACAAGACCCACGAGATTCGCGTCGTCGCCAAGGACACCGACCTGGTGCTGGGCGTTCGCGGCCGCAAGTGGCTCAACTGCGACGGGCACGAGAACTTCCCCGACGGCGAGGTCTTCACCGGCCCGGTGGAAAAGGCCGTCAACGGCCACATCCGCTTCACCTTCCCCGCCGTGCGTCAAGGCCGCGAGGTCATCAACGCCGCCCTGGAATTCAAGGACGGCAAGTGCGTTGCGGCCACCGCCGACAAGGGCCAGGACTTCCTCCAGGCCATGATCGACATGGACGCGGGTTCCTGCTACCTGGGCGAGCTGGCCTTCGGCGTGAACTACAACATCACGCGATACACCCGCAACACGCTCTTCGACGAGAAGATCGGCGGAACGGTCCACGTGGCCTTAGGCGCCGGCTACCCCGAAACGGGCAACAGCAATGAAAGCGGCCTGCACTGGGACATGGTTGTCGACATGCACAACGGCGGAAAGATCTTCGCCGACGGAAAGCTCATCCAGCAGGACGGACGGTTCGTGGACAAGCGCTTCCCGCAACCCGCGAAGACGTAGAGCGTGGCGCGTGGAGCGTAGGGCGTAACGGCGAAGAAGCAGCAAAGAGCCCGTAGGACAGTTTGATCCAAGCGGGCTCTTCGTTTTTGACGTTTCTTCGCTGTTACCGCCTACGGGCCACGGCCCACTCCCTACCTCTTCCTGCAAAGCAGGGCCAGTCCGCCCAGGGCCAGCAGGCTCAGGGAGGCAGGCTCGGGGGTTTCCGACGGGGCGAAGTTCCAGATAGCGGGGCTCCAGTAGTTCAGGAGGATCTGGAAGTCCAGGAAGTCCACGACGCCGTCGCCGTTGAAATCCCCTTGGGCCCAACATGCGAAGGGGGCGTATTCACCAAGGTACGCATCCCACTTGGTACTATCCAATTGCCAGTGGTTAAGAATAATCTGGAAGTCCCCAAAGTCGATGGCCCTGTCCAGATTCGCGTCGCCGTAGCCGGTATGGAAATAGTGGTTCAGTTCGTAGGTTACGTCCGCCTGGTTCACCACACCGTCGCCGTTCACGTCGCAATTGAGGTCGGTCGGCAGCCTCTGGCGCATGGAGATCGGGAGATACGGGTTGGGAAAGGTGTCATAAATGTAGTCGATATCAAGGGAATTCATCATGCCGTCGTGGTTGGTGTCGCCGCCCAGATAGTACCCCGGCGGGTTCAACGAGGGGACGTCCAGGTTGACCGCGTGAGCCGTGCTGGTGTCGATAGCGAAGTTGTAGTCGGGCATCGTGCCGTTCGTCAGGCTGGCGCCTGTCAGCGAGCCGGCGTAGTTCGCCACCGTGTAGGCGCCCGCGCCAAAGCCCGACAGGCCGATCACGTTGAGCGTGCCGTCCAGCGACAGGTTGCCGGTGATGTTGACGTAGTCATTGACGCCGCCGCCGGTTGTCCCGGGGTAACCCAGTTTACAGTCGAGCGTAGAGGCGTGATTCAAGGTTACGTTGCCCGTCACGCTTAAGGTTCCGGGCATTCCGCCGCTGCCCGGCGAGATCGTCCCGCCGGTGGAATTGACGTTGCCGGTGATCGACAGCGTGCCCTCCAGCGTGCCGCCCGAAAGGTTCAGCGGCGCGATGATCGACGCGCTGCCGCCCAACGCCTGCCCGTCGGCGACGGACGCGGCGCTGCCGATGGTCAGCGAACCGGAGTTCAACAAGACCGCCCCGCTGGTAGCCAAGCCGCCGCTGTTGGTGAAATCCAACGCGCCGACGCTTTGCGAACCGGTGATGTTGATCGAGCAATTCAGGCTCGGATCGATCAGCGCGGTGTCGCCGGCCCCGGGGAACAGCCCCGCGCCGCCGGTCCAATTCGCCGCGTCGGTCCAGTTGCCCCCGCTGGGGCCGACCCAATTATAAACGTCGGCCTGTGCCAACCCCGCCGACAGCCAAAGACAGACCGCGATGCCCAGCACTGCCACCACGCCTGTGCAAGAAAGTTTGTTAGACATGATTTTTTCCTTTCACATTGCACAACCCGCAATTCATCCTCAGACTTACGCAGACTAAGGAAACCGCCAAGACAAGATTCCGGACTTCGTCTTGTTTTGCCTTAATCCGCGTGACCTGCGGACACTTCCTTTTACGCAAGACAATTGAAAATGGCGCGTCGCCCGAAAAACCCCAAGCGGCCAAAGATGTGCGCCACTTCCGTAACCACAATAATTATTACACCATGCCGGCGCTTTGGCCAGTTACTTTTTTGTTTTTTTGCTCGTTGGGTGTGCGTAAATTTTCCGGCACAGGGCGAAACGACAACAACAGGCCACGGTGAACTCGGCGCGGCCTTCGGCCCTAACCAAATGACGAATGACGAATACTGAACGGACTTCGGAAATCTTTACAAGAAATCACGATTTGTACCGTTAGTGGTACAGAGACCTCAGAGGTAAACGGCAGAGGAAAACGATGCGGAATCGGGGTTTTCGGTGTGGTTCGTAACCTATTGCAACCTGTCGGGAAGCCACTGGAACGGGCGGGCGGCTCATTAGAACGCACAGGCGGCTCCTTAGAACCTGTTCGGAAGCCATTAGAACCCGCCCGCAAATCTGCAAGTATTGTATACAAAGCATGTTATGCATTCCAGACCTCCATTCCGCGCGTTTTTCGCGCT
>CAZYDC010000150.1:0-10481 GCA_964646065.1 uncultured Planctomycetaceae bacterium
CGCGCCGGCCTGCCGGCCCCAAGGCTCGTCACGACGGGGGCGTGAACGGTTACGATTCATTCAGGCGATGCAAGGCCAGGAACCCGTCGATGCATCGCATTCGCAGGAATTTGGGGATGTCCTCGGATTGCTCGTGTGTGCGGCCTAGCACGCAGAGATAGTCGCCGTCGGCCACGGAGTTCTCGATGCCTTCGAGCACGTGGGTGTAAAACTGGCCGGGCGATATGCTGAAGCCTTCCCCCGCGAAATTGACGCCGATGGACTCGTAGCGTTTGAGCCGAATGCTTCGCGCGCTGGCATTGGGCTGGTATCCCAACTCCGTGATCGCCGCCTGCACGCGCTGCCGTGTCGCCTCCGAAAGCCGCTTGGCGTGCTCGGTTCGGTTGTAAATCAGCGAAACGGTGGCCGTGGAGACACCGGCCTTCCTGGCAACGTCATGGATGGTTACGGTCAAGGGGAATCACTCTTTTCTATACTGGTTAAAGGCTTTTACCGGCGCCCGGCCGTTATGCACGGTTATGCACGTCGGCTGGAACCAGAGCGTCTCATACTCTACAGATTCTCGCCAACGCGTGCAAGCATGTTCCCGTTTGTAGTGACGCCGTAAGGCGTTTCCGGAACGCCCTTACGGACGCACTACAAGCGAATTGGCCCGGGTGAAGCGTTGCCCCGATTTGAAACAGGCCAAAATTCACCTCTTGAATCAGGTGCTGTCTATTGCGGTCGGAGGTGCGAACTCCAGACGCGGCGGCCAGGGATGGCCACCGCGCAAAAGGTTGGGGATGGCCACCGCGTAAAAGGTGGGAGATAAAAAAAATCTTCTGCGGCTAGATGCGGCCAGCCATTGAGTTACAAATGGTATGATTGTCGGGTAACATTATTGTATGTACAATCTGATAATCTATGGTATAATACTCTGGCGTCCGGTAGGGACGGCTTGTGTGGGCTTGTTGTAAGCCTGCGGCAGTTATTTGACATCTGAATATGAGTGGCCGGAAGAGACATTGGCGATTGCCGATTTGACGATTTTCGATTGTTGAGTCTGCGAAACCCGCCGCGGCGGGAACGGCAAGCGTCCCGGAGAAAATCTGCGCGAGGAGTCATGCTCCCCAGGCGGGAGAACTGACGAACCTCAGAAAAAACGCGATGAAACCGGGTCCAGAATCGATAACACGCTGCAAATAAGCTATTTATGAATTGAAAGGCGGGTTCTAATGGCTTCCCAACAGGTTCCAGTGGCTTCCTGGCCCGTTCTAATGAGCCGCCAGCTCGTTCGGGTGGCTTCCCAAGCTGGTAGAACAGGTTCCAATGCGGCACCTGGAATATCCTATAGACATAGTTGGGATTCGCGGCCGGGAAGGCCCACCCTGATTGCCCTGCTCGCGCCGCCTCCTCGCAACCATCTTAACCGGAGCCTTTTATCCTTCTGGACGCGATCCATGCATCGAGGGACCAGGCCCCCGAGCCTACGATCAGGAGGAACAGCAGGCTCAGGAACATCGAGTAATCCGTTCGCGCCTTGTCTTCCATTTCCCAGAACCCCTTGGCCATCAGGAGGGGAATCTTGGTCGTTGCGATGGCCACGGAAATGTTGATCAGAAGCAGCAGGGCGGCGGGGCGGCCAAACAGGCCGATCAGCAAAAGCAGACCGCATACGATTTCCACCACACCCACAAAGGGGGCCATGACCTCCGGGTGCGGGATGCCGATGGTCGCGAACCTGCCCGCGCCCCACTGCGCGACGAAGAGAAATTTCTTGACGCCCTCGGTGAAGAACACGACCCCGGCCAGCAGACGGATCAGAAGGACCGCCGCCGGCGCTTGCGTCCCAACGAGTCTGTCCGTGAGGTTCATTCTCGCCGTCTCCGCTTTGACGGGTTTTGGGCCTCGCCTTACCAGGTAATCGCGATTTCCTTCTTGGCCTGGCTGGAGGCGTAGATGGTCTCAATGAGCTTGACGGTAATCAGGCCCTGTTCCGCCGGGACATCGACGGGGTGCTGGCCCAGGCAGGCGTGGATGAACCTGCGGTCCTGCGCCTGGTGATTGCTCTCGCCGGGCAGGAACTTGGGCGACAGGTCAGCCACCTTGCCGTGGTCCTCGGTGAAGATCGTCGTCGCGCCGCTTTCCAGGACTCGCACTCCGGCCTTGTCGCCCATGATCTCGATGAAGCCCTGGTCCTGCGCGTTGGCCGCCCAGGCGACGTCGAACACCATCGTCGCCCCGCCCTCGAACCGCACAAACCCGGTGGCGTAGTCTTCCACGTCGAAAATGCCGCTTTCGTAATTCGGCGGCCCCCACATGTCCACGAACACGTAGTCTCTCATTCGCGGGCCGAACTTCGCGTACGTGGCGGCGCTGACCGTGATAGGCTTCCAATAGCCGCTGAGGTACATCGCCAGGTCCAACCAGTGGACGCCGCAATCGATCAGCCCTCCGCCGCCGGACATCGCGTTGGTGGTGAACCATCCGCCCATGCCCGGAATTCCGCGACGGCGGATCAGGACCGCGCGCATGTGGTAAATGTGGCCGAAGAAGCCCGAGTCGATGTATTCCTTGACGACCTGGATCTGCCGGTTCTGCCGCGTGCAGTTGCCGACGTTCAGGAGCTTGCCCGTTTCCTTGACGGCCTGGACGATCTCCGTCGCCTCGGCCGTGTTCATGGTCATGGGTTTTTCGACCAGCACGTTCTTTCCCGCCCGCAGGCCCGCGACGGCCATGGGCTTGTGCAGGTGGTTGGGCGTGGCGATGACGACGGCCTGGACATCGCTCTTGAGCAGGTCGTGATAATCCGTGAAGGTTCGCGTGACTCCGAACCGCTTGGCGCGGTCGGCCAGCTTGACGGCGTCGATGTCGCACATGGCCACGATCTGGGCCTCCGGCACCGCCTGGAGCACTTCCGCGTGAACCGTGCCGATGGTTCCGGTGCCGATGATTCCGACTCGTACACTATTGGACATTTGTTTATCTACTCCTGTATTTGGGATGACACTGTAAGAAGGCAATAGGCAATAGGCAATAGGCAGCAGGAAGAGGAAACCCCTTTCTTCCTAATGCCTATTGCCTGGTTCCTAGTGTAGTGGAACATAGATAACGTGTCTTATTGCCCGGGCCAAAATCCGAAACTCGAAGCACGAAACTCGAAACAAGCACCAATTTCAAATAGCAAAACAACAAACGAAGAGCTTCTCGTCGGGTCGTCCTTGAGAATTCAGGTCCAGAGGACTGTCGTTGTTTTGGATTTATCATTTCGGGCTTTGAATTTGTTTCGGATTTCGTGCTTCGGATTTCGAGTTTTGGTGAATGGGTCGCGCCAGATAAAACCGCATCTGCCTGAAACACTACACTAGTGCCTTGCGTTTTGTTTTACTTCAGCTTCTTGAGAATCCGCACGGCCTTGTCGGCGTCCTTCTGGTTGTCCAGCGTGAGGAAGGACGATCCTTTTTTCAAGATGTCCATCACGACGAAACCGCGGACATTGATCCCCGCGTCGGACAGCGCCAGGCCGACCTGGGCGCCGACGCCGGGACGGTCAGGGAATTCCAGCCGCAGAACGACCGGCCCGGTTGAAAGAGTGAACCCCGCCTCCTCGGCCGCCCGCAGTTGCTTGGCGCCCTTCAGAGGCCAGACGGACAACAGCCCTTTGCCGAAGATTTCCGGCGTCCGCCGGGCGTGGAGATACTCCAGGTTCGCCCCGGCCTCGGCCAGGATCGCCAGCTTGGTCGCCATCGCGCCCGGACGATCCGTCAAATGAGCTGTCCACAGGTCTACCTTCTTAATGCTCATAGTCATAGAAGCGTTCTCCTTGTGAGTCTTTATAGCCCCGCCAGCGGCAATTGTAAATGGGCGTACCCCGGATTGACGCCGCAACGGGGAGGGGATTCAAACCTCCGAGTTCCATTAGAATTGGCCACGTGTCAAGACAGGCAGCTTGGCTGCCAGAAAGGCCATGGATGAAACATCCAATATCGCGGCCGGGAAGATCGCGGTTAGCCCAGCGAGAATTGGCTGTTATTTGGCCATGCCAATGCTTACCTTGCTTTCTTTCATGAAAGGACTGCCAGATGAAAACGTTTGCGCGTCAAGGGCATGTGATTTCGGTCTGGGCGAGTTTGCTTATTGTCCTGTTGGCTTGCCACCGCGTTTCGGGGGCGGGCGACTTGTTCGTGGACCAAGCAAACCCACAGGCGGACGACAAGAACCCCGGCACACTGGCGGCTCCGTTTAAAACGATCCAGGCGGCGATGGACAAGGCCCAGCCGGGCGACACCGTGCAGGTGCGGGGCGGGGTCTACCGGGAATACGTCAGGTTCAAACGCGGCGGGAGTTACGCCCACGGGGCCATCTTCGACCCGCAGAGTTCGTCCGACATTCAGTGGCTCACGCTGGAGGCGTACAAGGATGAACATGTTATCCTGGAGGGCGCCGTGACCCTCCCTGCCGGCCAATGGCAACTCGTCGAGGGCCGCAAGAACACCTACTGGACGCCGTTCGTCACCGCCCCGTATGACGACCGCCAGGTCAACCAGGTGTTCCGCGATGGAACACTGATCATGCCGACGCTGAAGAACGTACCCGGCGCGAATTCCTCGCAGATCAACGGAACGGTGTCCAACATCGTGCCGGTCATGCCCGACGACACCGCCGGCGACGAAGGCTGGTTTCACGACCTCAAACAGAAGAAGCTCTTCGTGAACATGGGCGGCCGCGTGCCGGGAAAGGACGTGGAAGTCAAGGTCGCCAAGATGATCGAGGGGGTCGATGCCCAGAGCGTCTCGTACGCCCGAGTCCGAAAGCTCGAGGTGCGGGACTACGTCCAGAGCGGGATTGTCGTATGCCGCGGCCACGAGTTCGTGGTGGAGGACAATTACGTCCATCATTGCGGCAACGGAATCTGGGGCAGCCCGACCTCCGGCGGCGTGATCCGGCGCAACACGTTCACGGACATCATGGGCACGACCCTGGGTCTGGGCGGGGCGCGGGGTACGATCGTGGAAGAGAACGTGGTCCTGCGATCGCACCTGAATCCTTACAAGATTGTCGCCTGGTCCGGCCCGGCCATCATCTGCAACGGGCCGATGGGGCTGGTGGTCCGCAACAACATCGTCGCCGACTGTCACGACGCCGCGGTCTGGGAAGACTGTTACGGCCTGGGATTTCTCCTGTACGGCAACACCATGCACAATCTGGACGGCGACGGTTTCTACATCGAGGCGGAGGTGCGAGGAACGGTGCTTCAATGGAACACCGTTTACGACAGCGGCAGCGGCATCGGGTTCCGGCAGAACCGGGCCAACGTCGCCTTCGAGAACTATTTTTTCCATAACGGCAGGGGCATCGGCATCGGCACGTGCGACGCCTTCTGTCCGGTCAAGGCCGACGCCGTCATGTACAACTGGCTCATCGACAACGGCATGGGGTCTGCCTTCGGTCCGGACTGCTCGAATGAGCCGGCCCAGATTTTCGATCACAACGTCTACAAGTTCCAGGACTGGCCCGACGTGGACCTGCGGGTCCGGAAGCCGGCGGCCACGAAGATCGACAAGAACGTCGATGTCCCGCTGACGGTGGACAACTGGCCCGGAACCAATCTCAAGGGCCAGTTCTGGGCCCGCTGGACCGGCGCGGTCAAGGCCCAAAAGGACGGCCAGTACAAATTCTACGTCTGCACGCACGAATTCAACGGTTCGCGCCTGTCTGTGGACGACAAGCCGGTGGTCCGCGCTGCCGAGGCAAAGGTCCCGCCCAGTTCGAAGGAGAGGGAATTTACGGTGCCGCTCAAGGCGGGGGAGCACCAGATCATGTTGGAATTTTATCACGGCATGGCGAACCACCTCTGGAAGGGCTGCACGCTGTCCTGGGAGCCTCCGGGCGGGGCCAAGGCCGTGGTCCCTCCGTCCGTTCTGTTCCACAGGGAGCCTGGCGCGGCCGACCTCCAGCCCGGGCTGAAGGCGGAATTCTTCGACATCCACGAAGATCCAGCGCCTATGGACCCGACGAACAAGGCGGTCATTCTGCAATACGGCAACAAGCAATACACGGACCTCCCATCCCTTCGTGCGGACGTGGGACAGGAAATACACGGCAAGGTGGTCACGGAATTCGACCCGGCGTCGATCGGGCTGGTGACGTTCCGGGTGAACGGGGCGAAGCAATCCTGGAAGCCAATGCCGATGATCGGCAACCCCACTTTGCAGCGCATGGAAGCTTTCCATGACAGCAGCGACGCCTATTTCTGGAAGAATGGGAGTTTTCAGGGCCCCGAGCCTTACGGGTGGCGAGGCGCCGGCGACGGCTGGAACGGTCAAGGCTGCGGCTATGGCAGCACCACTCGCGGCGACGGCACCGGGTTCCAGCGGCAGGCTTTTGCCGCCTCCGTGAAATGGGACAAAGGTCCCTTCGATGATCCGACGGCGATACGAAAGTTCTCGGACGATCCTGCCGCGATCAAGGACGACTCCAACCTCGGCCTGGCCTTCATCCAGGTCGCGTCGTATCCGCCGGACAAGACGATCTCGGCCGAGGGCTACGGGGTCTGGAGCGTCGATCTGCCGACGGTGGACGACGCGCAGATCGACCTGTCGCTGTGGGTCAGGGCAAAGAAACTCAAGGCCGCGAAGCCCGCCAACAGTTCCGAGGAGAAGATGGCGGGCAAGGAAAACGGCGGACTGTTCGTGGCGGCGGAGTTCCGCGACATCACCGGGCAGAACGTCACTCGCCAGTATCTCGTCGGCGCCAATGACGGCGACAAGGCCGCCGGGGCCGATTGGATGACCGGCGACTACCTTTACAAACCGTTGAAGGGAACGGTCACCGCGCCCAAGGGCGCCCGGTGGTTCAGAATGGGCTTCGGCCTGCGCAACTGCACCGGATGGGCGGCGTTCAACGACGTCGGCATCCAGACGCGCCCGGGCACTCCGGAAGCGGAAATCAAGCGGGTGCTGCCGATCGACGCGAGCAAGTTCGCCTGGACCGTTTGCGACCTGAGCGGCCTCTTGAACCGTCCGCTGGCGGATGAGTCCGGCAGCGGCGGCAAGGTCGGATGGACCGATCAGGGGCCGCTGATGGACCTTCGCAACTTCCATGCCGGCGACTACACCTTCAACAACGTCGCCTTCCGCGTGGAAAAAGGCAACGGCTGCTTCATCATGAAGAACAAGCATCGCCCCAGCGAGAATCTGCCGGAGGGGGGCAAGGTGGATCTCAAGGGCAAGGCCGACCTGTCCGCCAACAACTCCAAGGGAACGATGGCGGACGTGCTGGCGTTCCTGCACACCGGCGGATGGATTGGCGCGGACGTTCAGGAAGCGACCTACATCATCCATTATGCCGACGGCACGAAGGTGGAAATCCCCGTGATCGGCGGCAGGAACATCATCGACTGGGCTGCCCCGTTCAGCCGGGCGGATGACGTGAAATACGATCCGGCCCTGGGACTGATCCTGCCGGCCGTCAGCGTTCCCAGTCCGCAATTCGTCCATGTCACCGTCTGGATGGTGCTGTGGAAGAACCCGCACCCGGACAAGCCGATCGCCGCGCTGGAAGTGAAGGGCCAGAACCAGGACATTCCCGGACTGATCGCCGTGTCGCGAGGAGTTGGCAAATGAGGTAGTTGAGCTGTGGCGTAATCTCCTTGTCGAGGCGCCCAAGCCCGGTGGAATCGCGAACGCCGCTGGCGGTGGTCGTCAGTGAGCAGTCATCGGGAAAATTCAGGCTCCTGGCAGGACAATCAAAGTGAAGAAGTTTGCCGCATTACTGGCCGTGCTTGTTTCCCTGGTGATCTGCTCCGATGCCGGGGCGGTCACCTACTACGTGGCTCAGACCGATCCCAAGGCCTCGGACGACAATTCCGGCGCCGAGGCGGTTCCGTGGAAGACGGTCACTCGTTCGCTCAAGACGCTCCAGCCGGGCGATACCGTGTACATCAAGAAAGGCACGTATCGCGAATACATCGTCCTTAGCCCCACTACAGTGACCGGCGGCAAGAGCTATGCCCCAATGCTCTCCTTCATCGCCTTCCCCGGCGACCAGGTGATTATCAAGGGCAGCAACGTGCTGGCCGGCTGGAAACTCGCGGATTCTGCCGGCCCCAAGCAGGCCAAGGGGAAAGTCTACGTCACGGACGGTCTGCCAAACCCCGGCGCTTATTCGCTGCTGTTCTGCGACGGCAAGCGGCTTGAATTGATCGGCGATGGCGGGGGGAACTTGCAGGAATGGATCAGCACCTGGGGCGGCGAAAAGGCCTGGAAGGGGATCAAGGGCAAGTCGCTGGATGACCTCGAACGGGGCTCATGCTTCTACGACCGCGCCACGAAGAAGCTCTACGTCTGGCTGGCTGACGGTGGAGATCCGGGCAAGCACCTGATGGAGGCGGCCGTGCGCGGCGGCCTCGACGTATCGGTGGACTACGTCCGCCTCAGCGGTCTGCGAATCCTTCATGGCAGCGCGTCTTTGGGCGGCAACTATGACATTATGGAAGACTGCGAGTCGAGCGATTCGACCTGGAACGGCTTGGGGATTCAGGGCAAGTACAATACGATCATCCGCTGCAAGTTCAACCGCTGCGGCGACACCGGCATCTGCGGCTCTGGGCGAGGGCACCGGTTCATCCACTGCGAGACCTCCTACAACAACTTCCTGAAGATGAGCCCCGGTTGGCACGCCGGCGGAGTCAAGATCATCTCGCAGAGCCAGGGCTTTGTCTTCGACGGGCATACAGCCTCGTACAATCAGGGCGACGGTATCTGGTTCGACAATTGCAATTTCGACACGATCATCACGAACTGTGTCAGTCACCACAACACCGGCAGCGGCATCTTCCACGAGATCAGCGAGCGGGCGGCGATCATGAACAACGTCTGCTATGAGAACGGTTGCCGCGGCGTGTACTTGTCCAATTGCTCCGATTGCCAGGTGCTCAACAACATTTTCTATCACAATGGAATGAGCGGCGTGGCCTGCATTGGGATCAACCGCGGCTATGGCGAGTTGAGCGAGGGCCAGACGCAGCGCCTTCCGGCCCGGAATAACGTCGTCTGGGGGAACCTCTTCGTGGACAACTGCCATCCGGACCTGTGCCTGAAGGAACCCGACGGCCGGGACAAGCCCTGGGACACTCGCGCGGAACTCATCCTGCCGGAAACCAAGGATAACGACATCAACACGGGCAACGTCTCGGACTACAACATCATCTACCGTTCGCCCGGCCGTGTGCTGCCATTTTGGATAGGCTGGCACCAGGTGCAGTACAAAGACATTGACGAGTGGCGGGCCAAGACCGGCAATGACAAGCACTCGATCGTCGCACAGCCGCTGTTCGTGGACGCACAGAAATATGACTTCCGACCGGCCAAAGGCTCACCGGCCATAGATTTCGTCAAACCGCGAATGGGCTGCCTCTATGATTTCAGCGGCGCCCTTCGCCCCACGGACGAGCGGCCGGACAGAAAGCCTGCCCGCCTGACTGCCGGCCCATTTGAATTTGAACCGCCGCGCAAATAGGTGGCAGGGTGATCTTGTGACCTCAAGGCCCAGCCTGTTGGGGGAGGGTGCGGGCCAAGGTGCGTGGACCACGACACCGTAATGCTTGCCTACCATTCCACCACGCCGGTGATGGCCAGCAGGATAGGCACGGCCTTGCCGGCGCCGATGAACTCGATGCTCTCGATCTCGACGCCGCGGCGTTCGCGCGGCGAACTCCACTCCATGCGATAGACGCTGCCCTGGCGGAATTGCGGGTTCTTCACTGTATCGGCGACCATACTCGAATGTGCCTAGCGCGGAGGGGTCCTTTCCGTTGGCGTTGAACATCAACGTGTGGTCGGATTTGCGATAGGCGGCGCGATTGACCGCGTCGTCCTTCACCGGCGAATCCTGCACGAACGTGACGATGTGCATCTTGTTGAGCAGGACCAGGAAATCGTCCGGCACGTCCTGGGCCAGTTGGACCTTCCAGCTCTTGCTGCCGGGGAGTGGTTCCCACTTGCCCGCCAATCGCAGCGGCGAGCTTGGCCGCCGCGTTAGAGGTTGAAACTCCGATTTTTGGGCGTGGTTCAAGTCCGGGTAACATTGGGTGTCAGCGCGAGGAAGGCCGTCCCGTTTGTAGTTACGCCGTAAGGCGTTTCTGGAACGCCCTTACGGACGCACTACAAGCGAATTGGCCCGTGTGAAGCGTTGCCCCGATTTGAAACAGGCCAAAGTTCACCTTTTGAATCAGGTGCCGTCTATTGCGGTCGGATGTGCGAACTCCGGACGCGGCGGCCAGGGATGGCCGCCGCGCAAAAGGTGGGGGATGGCCGCCGCGCAAAAGGTTGGAAAAAATAAAAAACTTTTAGCCCGGCAAGGCGCTGCCAGCCATTGAGTTATGAATTGTATGATTTTCGAGTAACATTATTTTGTGTAAAATCTGATAATCTGTGGTATAATACTCTGGCGTCCGATAGGGACGGCTCGCGCGGGCTTGATGTAAGCCTGCGGCAGTTATT
>CAZYDC010000151.1:0-4805 GCA_964646065.1 uncultured Planctomycetaceae bacterium
CGGGTCCGTCATGCTCAGCGTGGACGAGGCGCTGAGCAACATCATTCGGCACTGCTATCACGGGCGGCAGGACCAGCGAATCGACATCGAGTTCACCACGACCGGCCGGCCGCCCGAGGCCCTGCGGATCGTCCTGCGGGACTACGGCAAGTTCGTGGATCCCGCGACGATCAAGTCGCGCGACCTGGCCGACGTTCGCCCCGGCGGGTTGGGGGTACACATCATCAACAATTGCATGGACCATGTTCAATACGCGCCGGCCGAGGGCGGGGGCACGGCATTGACATTGATCAAACGAATTCCTTCAGGAGCCAAGCGATGAAAAAGGAGCCCGGGGCCGCGAGCCCCGTCCGAAACGTGCGGTGGAACCAACGGGCGGCCATTGTGGAGGTGGTCGGCGACATCGACATCAACCGGAGCAACGAGTTCCAGGCCTCGCTCCTGGCCGTGCTCGATGAGAACCCCGAGCGCATCGTGGTGCATCTGGGGGCCGTGCCGTACATGGATTCCAGCGGCGTGGCCTCGCTGGTCAAGCTGCTTTCCCGCGCTCGCAAGGCCGACGTAAAGCTGTTCCTGGTGCAACTGTGCGAGCGGGTGCGGAGCATCTTCGAGATCACCAGGCTGGACAACGTCTTCACGATCTGCAAGACCGAGCAGGAGGCACTCAACTGAGCGTGCCCCGCTGTGGGGCCTGGGCTCAGTGAAGGTTGCCCAGCACGACGGCCAGGATTCCCAGGGCGATGGTCGCGTGCCATGCCGGGCTGATCCGCTCCTTGAAGAACAGTACGGACAGGACGGCGGCGATGATGATTCCGACCGAGCCGTTAATCGCGTACGACATGGGGTGCATCGCGACGGCGTTCTGCAACCGCATTCCCGAAAGGGAGGAAACTCCGCCGAGCGCCCCCAGTGCGACCACCCACTTCCAAGGCGCCGCGAGCCTCCGCCGCACCGCCAGGTCCACCAAGGCCGCCAGGCCAGCGGAGGCGTACAAGGTGAACATCCAGATCGCTTCGTAGGACGCCAGGTACGTGGGCTGCGGGCCCGCGGGCGTTTGAGACAGGTGGGTCTGGATGATGTTGCTGACGCTGTTGCCCAGGAGGATCGACGCCAGCACCAGCAAAAAGAGCAGGCGCCGATGCGGCGGCGCCTTGGCGCCCGCGGCGGCGTCGAGGCTGGTTAGGGCCTGGGGTTTGCTGCCCCATGAGGCCATCAACACGCAGGCCAGGGCGGCCAGCAGGCCCAGCCATTGCGGCAGGTAGAGGGCTTTATCGAACATGAAACAGTCGTAGGGGATCACCGGGAAGAACGACAGCGACACGATGCACCAGACCACCGAGAGCGACCCCAAGGACAGGCCTTTGCCGATCAGGCGGATCGTGACGTATTGGCTGAGGCCCGCGACGACGCCCATGATCCATATCAGCGCCGGGGCGTGCATCTGCGAGGGGAAGGACAACGGGGCGCAGGCGGCCATTCCCACGACGCAGAGCCCAAGCAGGATGTGGCAGGTCGAGACGTTCCGGGAGCTGCCCAGCTTGTAGGCCGTGCCGATGCCGGAGAAGCAGACGCCCGACAATGCGGCCAAGCCCGTGACCCAAAGGTCGGATGGAATGGCGGCGATGAGCGTCACGCCTTTGTCCCGATCGTTCCGTTTTGTCGCGTCTTAACGGCGCGTCTCATCTTTCCACTTTTTCGATGAGGACTCCGCCGACCAGCCTTCGGGCCTCGACCATCGCGTCGGCGCGGGTCGCGTACTCGGAGGGGTAGAGCACGGTTTGGCCGGAGGCCTGGAGCGTCGCGACATTCTGCGAGCGGGTGATCAGGTTGGCGGCCTTGGCGGCGGCGGCCTTCTCGGCATCGTCGCCGCTCTTGAGCAGCCGCTGGGCCTTCTTGAGGATCAGCGCCTGCTGCATGGAAAGAATCTCTTCGATCGTCTTGACCGGATCGGTGGTCAGTTTCGAGCGATCCACTCCGCCCACCAGCAGCTCGGCCCGCAACAGGTTGTCGAAGCAGTAGCCGTAGTTGAACGGGTGGACGATGTGCGGGGCGTCGGGCAGCGTGGGGGGCCACTGGCCGTCGGAGTTGAACGAGTTGGTCAGGTGGTACCAGGCCATCGCCTTGGTGGACTCGTCCAGCGTGCTGTCGGTGTGGAGCTTCTGGCGGACCAGGTCCTGCCACGGCCGCAGCAGCCGCGCCATGGGCGTGTTGGCCCAGGTGGAGGCCTTGGCGCCGTGCCAGGCCGCGTCGTCGTCGAAGGTCAGCGTTTCCTTCATCGGCGGCAACTTATTGCAGGCCTCGTCGAAGGTGATGAACTCGCCCATCGCGCGGCACGCGGAGATCAGCTCGATCAGCTTGCGACGCGAGGCGGGCGTGCGCTCGAACACGTTGTCAGGCTTGTTCTGGTACTTCAGTCGGAACCATCCGTTGGTGCCGACGTACTCGGCGTCGTCGGCGAAGATAATGACCGCGCCCTCCGGCTCGCCCGCCGGCTGCTGGGAGTACAGCTTGATCAGGTCCATGTACTTCTCGAACGTGTAGCCCTTCATGCCCATGAAGTATCGCACGCCGAACTGGGCGATGCGGTCGGTCCGCAGGAACGCCCGCAGTTTGCCGTCCGGCACGCCTTGGATGTGCTCGAACGGGAAGTGGATCGCCCGCTCGGTGCCCGGCAGCTCGTACTTGAATCCGAAATTGTAGAACGCCGGCTCCTTGGAAAATTCCTTCTCGTAAATCTCCGGCCGTAGCGGTTTGCCGTCGGGCCCGCACGAGCGGCTGTAGGCCTCGAAGTCGCCGATGAGGTTGACGTATCCGGTCTCGATGGCCTGCTCGGGCACGTAGTGGCGCCAGCCGCACTCGGGGTTCCAGAAGCTCTTGGGCGTCACGCCCAGGTACTTCTGGTAGGCCTCGTTCGAAAAGCGGATCGACCAGACGCCGTCTTCCTTGGGGAAGTTGGGCAGCATCGGGTGGCTGTAGGGCGAGCCCATGAACTCGCAGCGGCCCTCGTCGATGGCGGCCTTGAGTTTCTTGAGCACGTCGGGCGTTCGCTGGGCGATCTGCTCGACGGTGTAGCCGCTGGCCTCGAAGACGAACTTGACGTCGGGGAACTTCTTTTTCATCACGTCCAGGATCAGTTCGTAGCTCTCGCGGATCACGAACTCGTAGCGATCCGGCGTGAGGTAAGCGTAGGACAGGTTCGCGTGGAAAATCGTCACATACTTCATTGTCTATCTCCTGTTGGTTTGGACGATATTACGAATTTTCGCGCCAAGGTCAACTCCCGAATGCGGTCTCTTCAGGGCGATTGCATCTTGTTGCCAACAAAAAAAAGATTGGCCACGAATTACGCGAATTACGCGAAGAAGAAAGACAGATTCACCAGAGACAGCAAGAAACGACCCGGACGCGAAAACAGCAAAGAAAGAGAATGCCCTTTCCTTGCCGTTTTCGCGCAATGTATTGTTTCTTTGTCGTGTACCTGTCTTGCCGTTGTTGTTTTCGTTTAATTCGCGAAATTCGCGGCGAAGTTTTTTGTTGCCGATTAAGATGCGATTGCCCTGCCAATAAATGGTCCGTCCCTGTTCAATCCGGAACAAATCGCTTATACTTTTTCGCTACCGAATCATGGCAAAAGCGAAAAAGACAATCTTCCTGGCGGCCAAGGTGCTGGTGACGGCGGCGCTGCTGCTGTGGGTGTTCAGTCAGGCCCACTGGCACGATTACGTCCAGCGCGACGATGCCGGCAAGGAAACCTGCAGCGTTCTGGAGGTCCATAAAGGCGTCGCCGGCCAGGCCGACCGGCTCACCGTTTCGACGGGGCACCTGTGGTGGAAGAAAACTCCCTGGGAGATCTCGGCCGACCAATGCTGGCCGTCGGACCGCTCGCTGGTGTTGGACGGCGCCAAGAGCCCCGCCGAATGCAAACCGCACCCCGGCTACGCCCAGGTACGGTTTGACGGCATGGCCACGCTGTTCAAGAACATGAATCTCTGGCTGATGCTCGGGGCATTCGCGTGCTACATGGTCATGTTGCTGATCATGGGGGTGCGGTTCTGGTTCCTGCTGGGGATTCAGGACATACACATCGGCCTGTGGGAGGCGATGCGGCTGACGTTCCTGGGCTACCTTTACAGCAACGCGATTCCCGGAACGGTGGGGGGCGACGTGATCAAGGCATGGTACGTCTGCAAGCACACGCCGCGCAAGGCGGCCGTGGTGGTGAGCATCTTCGTGGACCGCATGATGGGGCTGACGGAGCTGACCTTGCTGGCGACGATCATGGTGGTCGTGGTCCTGGTGGGGCGCCTGCCTTGCGAGAATCTGTACAGCGCGGAGATCGCCGTGGCGGCCCTGGTGGTGATTCTGGTCGGCGGGTTCCTGTTTGTGCTCAGCGGGCGGTTCCGGCGGATGCTGCGGCTGGAGAAGATTTACCAGCGATGGTCTTTTGGCCACCATATCGCGGCGATGGGCGAGGCGGCGCAACTGTACCGTCACCGGATCGGGGCGCTGGTCAAGGCCGTGGGCGTCACGTTCGGCGCGCACATCATCTGGATCACGGGCATCGCCTTGATCGGCATGAGCCTGAACATCGACACGAAGGTCTACAACTACTTTCTGAACACGCCGCTGATTTACATCCTGGCGGCGGGCATTCCCACGCCCGGCGGAGTCGGCGGGGTCGAGGCGCTCTACCGCGTCGCCTTCCACGACGTCAGCAACGTCAGCCAGATCGTCGCGTTGGCCGTGCTGGCCAGGATGATGACGATCTTCTGCGGACTGCCCGGCGCGATTGTCGCCATCACCGG
>CAZYDC010000151.1:4815-10475 GCA_964646065.1 uncultured Planctomycetaceae bacterium
CCCAAATCCGCCGCCATGCAGTCGGACCTGGAAAAAGCCGTGGAGCGTGGGGCGTAGGGAGTGGGGCGTAACGACAAAGAAACAGCGTGGGCCGTGGGCCGTAACGACAACAGCAAAGAAACGACAAAAGCGAAGACTCCGTGTGGATGAAACGACCCCGCGGGTTCTCTTTGTTTCTTCGCTGTTACCGCCCACGGCCCACGGGCCACGGCCTACGCTGTTTCTTCGCCGTTACGCCCCACGCTCCACGCCCTACGCTCCACGGCTTCTTATTCAAGCTCCCTCATGTACCGTCCGAAACAAGATATAAGGTACGTTACTATTCAGGAGCCACCACGATGTCGCTACAGGAATTGAGTTTCAAGCAGATCACCGAATCGCTGTTCCTGGGGTCGCAAAAGAATGTCCCCGTCACACTGACGCTCCGGCAGGAATCGGCGTGGTTGAACTTTCCCAGCCGCATGATCGCGGCGGCCGGAAAGCAGTTGCTGGTGGAACTGCCGCCCGTGTCGGCGGACGTTCCCCCGCACGAGTTCGTTCCCGCGGAGAAACTGGGCGTCTCCTTCAAGCTCAAGCATCACAAACATATTTTTACCGCGACGGTGGCCGGAGTGCGGGATTACCCGCTGGAGGGCGGCGGGTCCACCCAGGTGCTGTCCTTGTGCCTGCCCGCGCGGATGCAGCGGCTGCAGCGCCGAATGTTCTATCGCGTGGACGTGCCGCCCAACCGGGTCGTGCGGGCCTCGTTCTGGCTGGGCGGCAAAGAGGCCGAACCCAACGGCACCAGCGACGCCACGCCCGTCTGGTCCGGGCGCGTCACCAACCTCAGCGCCGGCGGATTCCAACTGCTCAGCACCACCAACCTGGGGCCGATGCTCGAAATGGGCGATTCGGTCGGCGTGCGACTGACCTTCGGCAGCGGGCAGGAATCCGTCTACGCCGACGCGCAGCTTCGCCACGTGGTCCTCGAAGGCGCCGAACAATGGAGCCTGGGGCTCCAATTCGTCGGACTGCCCCAGACCCCCGAAGGCCGGCAAGCCCTCATGTTCATCGGACAGAAGGTCAGCGAGTTCCAACAGATCGCCGAGCATTCCAGCGTCGCGGCGCACTGAGGAATCGCGGATAGGAAAATCGGGGGCAGAGGAAATCGGGGACTGAGGTCGATTTCGTCCGCGAAATCGGCGTCTGTCCCCGACTTTGGTTGTCCGAAAAGCGGGGACAGACACCGATTCCGAAGACGGAATCGGTCTCAGTCCCCGGTTTTCTCAGTCGCCGGTTTTCAGTGTCTTGACCGCGTCGAGCAGCGCTCTGCGGGCGGCGGCGCCGTCGGCGAAACCGGACTGCTTGAGCCTGGCCGAATCCACGTGGAACCCGGCGCTGACCGTTCCGCAGCCGAACCACCACACGCCCTCGGGCCTGAATCGGTGAATGTCCTCCACGTCCATTCGCCAGCTTTCCTGGAGCGAGATCGGCAGCGGCCAGGAACCGCCCCAGGTCATCACGCCTCGGGGCAGGTAGTAGGTTCGCAGGCCCAGGGCCTTGGGCGCGGCCAGGCAGACCTCCATCATTCCGTACCGGCGGACGTACTTGTCGTATTCGTACGTCAAGGCCGTCCAGTCGGGCATACGCTCGTGGAACATCTTGAGGTTGACCTCCTGGCAAATACTGTAGTCCGAGCCGCCCGTCTCGCAGATCATGGCCATTTCGCCTCGGAACCCCTTGGCCCGCGCGGCCCGCTCGATGGCCTGGCAGACCTCCAGGCGCCGGTGCGTGGTGTAGTCGCGCCACGGCGGGGTGTCGTAATTGCGAGCGTAGAGCGGGTGGCCGAGCTTTTCAAACGGCGGCGCGCCGGTTTGCGCGGCCCAGGCGTTGTACAGCGGAATCCGATGCGGCGTCTCATTGCCGGAAAATTCCAGCTCGACCAACAGCCCCGCGATGCCCGGGAAAAGCTCGGCCAGTTCCTCGAAAATCGCCACGGCCCTGTCCTGGAACATCGGCGTGTCCGCGTCGTACAATCCGACCTTTTCGGGCAGCGGGACGCCCCCCAGGTCGGTCATCACGGATTCCGGCGTTCCGCCGTAGGGCCCGCAGGCGTAGTAGCTCACCACGGCGCTGAGCCACACCTTGATTCCCCGCGCCGCCGCCTGCGCGATCACCCAGTGGAGCAGTTCGTTGTCCGAGTCGATCACCGGGTTGCCCGCCGCCTGGTCCAGGAACGGCAGCCGCGAGCGGTAGCCCGTCGTGAACCACTTTACGCAGACCAGCAGCGAGTTCATGCCCGCCCCGGCCATGTCGTCCAGCAGCGAGGCGTAATCCGCCTGCTGGAACTTTTCCATTCCGCCGGCCGCCGGGGTCGTGTAGTCCCAGAACCCGTGCTCCCGCAGGCGCACGACGTTGGATTGCGTCAGGTCTGTCATAAATTCTCCCGTAAAGGGTGCCATGCCCAAGTCTACGCGGGCATGGGCATACCGGACGGGGGGACATGCCCGCGCAGACTTGGGCATGGCACCCAATCTCTCATTTCAGTTAACCAGTCAACGAATCAACGGATTAACGGTCTACTTGGTTCCGGTGCCAAGCTTGTTCTTGACCAGGAACTGGTAGCTCTCGCGCACCGCCGTGAGCATGTCGGTGTCGCACGCGTCCAACTCGACGATTAGATACTTGAGTACGCTGGGGTCGGCCGCGTGGATGCAATCGGCGACCTTCACCTTGCCGCTTCCGACGGCGAGCCAGTTCTTGCCTTCGACCAGCGGGCCGTCCTTAATGTGCAACGAGTTGATCTTCTTGGCGTGCTTGCGGACGAAGGCGACCGGGTCGGCCTTGCCGAAATCGGTGGCCCAGAAAATGTCCGTCTGGCCCCAGAGGCTGGGCGCCAGGTTGTACAAATGGCCCAGCGCGTAATCGTCGCCGAGCTTGACCATTTCCTGCGCGTGATTGTGGTAGGCCAGCTTCACGCCGTGCGGCGCGAGTCGCTGGGCGTGCGCTTCCAACTGGTCGGCCAGCTTGCGCACGGCGTCCAGGGTCTGGAAATGTTCCGGCGGCATCCAGGCGACCACGCTCAATTCGTTCCCGAAGATCTTGGCCCGCGCGACGGTGGCGTCGAAGGCCGCCTGATCCGCCGGCAGCCCGTCGTGCGACGAGACGGCCTTGAGGCCCAGGTCGTCCAGCACCTTCTTGGTCTCGGCCTCCGTGTGGCCGTGGCATCCGGCCATCTCCACGCAGGAATAGCCGATCTCCGCCACTTTCTTCAACGTGCCGAAGAAGTCCTTGGCCGCTATGTCGCGAACGCTGTACAGTTGCAATCCGATGGGTTTCATACTCGTCTGTCCTTTCCTTTAAGATAATCTTTCTTAATTTCCACAGGGTAGAGGTGAGAGGTGAGAGGTGAGAGTGGGTCGGCTCAACAATACGACGAAACTCGTTTATTCTTCGTCCCGAACGGGGCGGTAGATTTGTAGCCCACCGCGTAAGCGGTGGGAATTGGGACACGGGAGACGACAAGCCCCGGTAGGGGCGACAGAAGACCGCTCGCATTCGGCGCGGCGCCTTTTGGGCAGTTCGACAACCTGCCGCCCCATCCGGGGCTTGAAGGCAAAGGCCACGCGCTACCCACCGCTTACGCGGTGGGCTACAAATCTTTGGCCCCATCCGGGGCCTAGGAAGGATGTCTCTACGGAATATCATGGCCATGTTTCATTGTAGTTCCGGCTCTAACCTCTAACCTCTAACCTGTAACCTCTTGACGAACGCTTCGTAATCTTCGGGCGTGTCGATTCCTCCGCCGGCGTAGTCGATCACGGCGGCGACGATCTTGTAGCCGTGCTCCAGGGCGCGGAGTTGCTCGAGTTTTTCGGATTCCTCGGCCGGTGTCGGCGGCAGCTTGGTGAAATGTCGCAGGAACCCGGCCCGGTACGCGTAGATGCCCAGGTGCAGCAGGTATTCTGCCGCGCCGGTGTTGTCGCGGTCGAAGGGGATTTTCGCGCGGGAAAAATACAGTGCGCTGCCGTCCTGCGCGAGCACGGCCTTGACGCGATTGGGGTTGGCCGCCTCGTCGGCGGAAATCGGCGTGCAGAGCGTGGCCATCGGCGCCTGCGAGCCCGCGATCAGTTCCACCAGTTCGTCGATGGCCTCTGGCGGCATGTCGGGCTCGTCGCCTTGGACGTTGACGACGATGTCGTCGTCGGCCAGTTGGAGGATTTGTGCCGCCTCGGCCAGGCGGTCGGTCCCGCAGCGGTGCTTGTCGGAGGTCATCACGGCCTGGCCGCCGAACGCCGCCACCGCGCGCAGGATGCGTTCGTCGTCGGTGGCGACGACCACGCGCTGCAACCGCGAGGCCTTGCGCGCGTTCTCGACCACGTGCTGGATCAGCGTTTTGCCCGTGCGGTCCAGGAGCGGCTTGCCCGGCAGGCGGGTGGACGCGAAGCGAGCGGGGATGATGGCTACCACGTTCATATCGCCCAAGATTGTGATGAGGGGCGGCCCATTTTGCGAGAGAAATTCCAGTGGGCACGGTCACAGCAAGAGAATCACCAAGAGCACCAAGGCCACCAAGAGCACCAAGAAAAACTCAAGAATGCTCAGATGCATAAAGAAACAACCAGCATGTTGGTGAAGTGTTTTCTTTGGTCTATTCCGATTCTGTTCTTGGTGCTCTTGGTGGCCTTGGTGCCCTTGGTGATTTCCGTTGCCGTTTTGCGTCGTTCGCGGCGAGGTCGTTTTGTTTGGGTTGCCCTTGCGGAATCGCCAGGATTTCGTATAATAGTTGGACTTGGAATTTTTCATGGAGAACATAGCAGATGGCAATCAAGGCAATCGATCTTCGTCGCGGCATGGCCGTCAAGCACAAGGACGGTCTGTGGGTATGCGTGGACAACCAGAAGGTGGCCAAGGGCAATTGGCGCAGCTACCAGGTGATCCAGCTCAAGAACATCAAGACCGGGCAGCTCATCGAAGACCGCTTCCGCACGGACGAGGGCTTCGAGGAGACGTACCTGGACCGCAAGAGCATGCAGTACAGCTACACGGCCGGCGGCAACCATGTTTTCATGGACATGGAGACGTACGAGGAAACGGGCATCCCGGTGGACCTCATCGGCGAGCAGTCGGTGTTCCTGACGCCCAACCTGCCGATCGTGGTGGGCTTCGTGGACGGAAAACCCATCACCATCGACCTGCCCAACACGGTCGAGCTGACCGTCGTGGACACCCCGCCCGAAGTCAAGGGCGCCACGGCGACCAACCAGTTGAAAGAGGCCACCTGCGACACCGGCGCCAAGATCAAGGTCCCGGCGTTCATCAACAACGGGACCAAGGTCAAGGTCGATACGCGAACCGGCGAGTACCTCGGCAGGGCGTAGGAATTGACGATTTTCGATTGACGATTGACGATTGAAGAAACAACAGCGCGGTGGCCAACTTGGCCGCCGCGTTTTATTTGGGGACTCTTGTGGCTTTTTCTTGTGGCACCCCATTCTTGTGGCACCCCCAAGTCCGCTTGGGGGTGTCTGAGGGACTGTCCCCATTTTCGGCAACAGCCCCGAAAAAGGGACAGTCCCTCACGACCAAGACACCCCCAAGAAGACTTGGGGTGCCACAAAAAACGGATCTGAAAAATAAAAAATATTTGCCACGGCTAGACACGGCTGGCCATGAAGTTA
>CAZYDC010000152.1:0-10379 GCA_964646065.1 uncultured Planctomycetaceae bacterium
CAGAAAGAGCCAATCGGGAGATTGGCGTTCCCAGGCGGCAATGGCAGCGATTCAAACGAAATCGGCTGAAAATGATTTTTCGGCCCGACGCGCGGCGGGCACTTTACAACCCGGAATCTGCTTGCGGGACCGCCCGGCGGATGGATAATCAGGACGCGTCGGCCGTATAAAGAGGTAGAGAGGGTATCGAGACCTGTATGATTCGCCACATAACCTTAACCAGGAGAATCTGATGAAACTGCGAGACATGTTCAGCGTGGTCGCCGTCGCGACGTTGGCCTTGTGGTGGTTGGGCGGATGTCCGAGTGCGAAGGAATCCGGCGACCCCGTGGGGAAGCCGGCCGCCGGCCAGTCCGCCAACCTGGTCTGCCCGATGAGCGGCAAGGTGGTCGCCGTCGGAAATGACGCCCCGCCCACCCGCACGTTCGAGGGCAAGGTCGTGGGCTTCTGCTGCGCGAAGTGCCCGGCCGAGTGGGACAAACTGTCCGACGCCGACAAGAAGGCCAAGCTCGCGGTCGCGAAGGATAAACAGGACACCCTGGTCGCCAACGCCAAGTGCCCGATCGAGGGCGGTGCGGTCAACAAGAGCGTTGAGATGCGGATTTACGACGGTAAGATAGTAGGCTTCTGCTGTGCGGCTTGCCCGCCCCAGTGGGACAAGCTCAGCGATGCCGATAAGAAGGCCAAATTCGATGCGGCCATGAAGTAAGAAATATTGAGATTGACGGGTGCCATGCCCAAGTCTGCGCGGGCATGAAAATTGCATATTTCAAAGTGCATATTGCATATTGAAGAGGCAGAGCCGGTTCTTCGCCGTCTCCTCAATCTGCAATATGAAATCTGCAATTCCCCCATGCCCGCGCAGAGTTGGGCATGGCACCCCTGAATGGCGCCCTAACGAAAGGACAGAAGAGATAAATGACTCCCAAAGAGCGTATCGTAGCAGCCCTGGAACATCGTGAGCCGGACATCGTCCCCTGGGGTGAGCATTCGATCGACTACAACGTGTACGAGGACATTCTTGGCCGCCCGACGTTCTGCTCGGCCAAGATGAAGGAGACGCTGGCGTTCTGGGACGGCCGGCGGGACGAGATCGTGGAGTCGTACAAGCGCGACCGCGTCGAGCTGGTGCGGGCGCTGGGCATGGACATTATCATCGTCCACCAGGTGCCGCCCAAGGGCTACCGGCCCGAGCGAATGGAAAAGATCGACGAGTCCACCTACCGCGACAAGAACGGCAGCATCTTTCACGTGTCGTCCACCACGCACGACCTCATGCCGTATCAGATCAACACGTCCAACTACAAGCTGCCCACCGTGGAGGATTACGAAAAGCGGCTGGCCGAGATCGACGCTCTGCCGCCGGACGACCCGAACGACTCGTCGTGGGATTTCGTCAAGCACGTGGTGAAGGAACTGGGCAAGACCCACTTCGTCATGCTGGCCACCGGCGACCTGGGCTTTCCGCTGGTCGGCGCGACCGAGGAAGAAGGCTGGATCAACCTGGTGATGCATCCGGAGCTGGCCCGCCTGGAGGCGCAGGTCCAGGGCAAGTGGATGCTGCGGGCCCTGGACGTCCAGAGCCGGCAGGGCGTGGACGGGATCATGCCCCCCGGCGACCTGGGCAGCAGCACCGGCCTGTGCGCCAGTCCGGAGATTTTCCGCGAGATGGTTCTTCCGCACCTCAAGGCGCACGTGGAAAAGGCCCACAAGAACGGCCTCAAGGTGCTCAAGCATTGCTGCGGCCACGTCTGGCCGGTGATCGACGACCTGGCCGACACGTACGACGCGTACGAGGGAATCCAGGCCAGCGCGGGTATGGACATCGGCAAACTGAAAGAGCGCGTGGGCGAGCGCCTGTGCCTGTGGGGCGGCATCTGGCACGAGCACATTATCATGGGCAGCACGCAGGATATTCGTAACGACGCCCGCTACGCCTTCGCCTCGGCAGGCCCCGGCGGCGGATTCATCATGGGCTCGTCCCACAGCCTGGCCGTCGACGCCAAGGCGGAAAACATCCTCATGATGAAAAAATGCCGCGACGATTGGGGGCAGTATCCCATCGACCCGAAAAAGTTCAACTAGGGTTGAATAGTGGCACCCCCAAGTCCGCTTGGGGGTGGCCTTGACTGCTTGACCACCCCAGACACCCCCAAGCGGACTTGGGGGTGCCACGGCCCCCAAGCGGACTTGGGGGTGCCACTCCCAGAGGAGGAACGAAGTGCGGAAAGTTATCTGGTGCATCATCGGTCTTGTAGTCGGATTGTCGTTGGGCTCGAACCAGGCGCTGGGCCAGGCCGAGGGCAAGGGCAAGAGGGTCATCGAACCGTTCAACTACAAGGGAATCACGCTCCAAGACGGGCCGTTCCGCGCACAGGTTGACGAGGTCCGCAAGTATTACCTGGCCATCCCCAACGACGACCTGCTCAAGGGCTTTCGCAAGCGGGCCGGCTTGGCCGCGCCCGGCAACGACCTGGGCGGTTGGTATTCCAGCGACGTGTTCCACATCTTCGGCCAGATCGTCTCGGGGCTGTCCCGAATGTACGCGGGAACCGGCGACGCGGCCTGCTGCCAAAAGGTCAACACGCTGCTGGCCGAGTGGGGCAAGTGCATCGCGCCGGACGGATACTTCTTCTACAGCGACAAGCCCAACGCCCGGCATTACATTTACGAAAAGACCGTGTGCGGCCTGGTGGACGCGTACGTGTACTGCGGCAACAAGGACGCCCTGAAGTACCTCAGCCACATCACCGACTGGGCGATCAAGAACCTCGATCGCGGCAGGGGCACGGGTGACAACGGCACGGAATGGTACACGCTCAGCGAGAACCTTTACCGCGCGTACCTGGTGACGGGCGACGTGAAATACAGCGACTTCGCCAAGGTCTGGGAGTACACCGCGTACTGGGACCTGTACGCCAAGAAGGCCCCGATCCCGCCGGGCCTGCACGCCTACAGCCACGTCAACACGCTCAGCGGGGCCGGCGCCGCGTACTGGGTCACGGGCGAGGACCATTACCTGGCGACCCTCAAGAACGCCAGCGCGTACATCCAGGAGAACCTCAGCTTCGTCACCGGCGGCTTCGGCCCGGACGAGCAACTATGCACTCGCCAGATGCTGCCGGACCGGCTGCTCAGCACGCACAACACCTTCGAGACCCAATGCGGTTCGTGGGCCATTTTCAAGGTGGGCAAATACCTGGTCGGCTTCACGGGCGACGCCCGGTACGGCGACTGGATCGAGCGGGTGGCTATCAACGGCGTCGGGGCGAGCATTCCCACCTCGCCCAACGGGCGGGTGATGTACTACTCCGACTACAATATGCACGGCGCCACGAAGTTCCTCGCGGACGGCTGGACCTGCTGCGCGGGCACGCGGCCCCAGGCCGTCGCCGACTACTACGACCTGATCTATTTCAAGGACGCCGACAGTTTGTATGTCAACCTGTTCATCCCCTCGACGGTGAAATGGAACCACGCCGACACGGAGATCACCGTCGCGCAGGCGACCGGCTTCCCGCAAACGGACGAAACCGAGTTGACCGTTCACGCCGCCAAGCCCGTGGACTGTACGCTCGCGGTTCGAGTGCCGAATTGGTTGGCCGGCGACATGACCGCCAAGATCAACGGCCAGGACGCGGCCGTCAAAGCGGACGAGCTGCATTGGGCGAGGTTCCACCGCACCTGGAACGACGGCGACAAGCTGACGATCAAGCTGCCGATGGAATTGCGAGTCAGCCACCTGAGCGATGCGGTGTATCCGGCGGCGGTTCAGTACGGGCCGGTGGCCCTGGCATTCCGCGCGGGCGCCACGGGCCTGCTCCGCAAGTTCGATCCGGCCCACCCGGCCGAGTGCCTCAAGCGCGACCCGGCGGCCCCGCTGACCTGGACGCTGGCGGACGAACCGTCGGTGCTGCTCCAGCCGTTCTACGCGTACAAGCAGGGCGAGCAGTACTTCATGTACCTCCAGCCCGCATTGCCCGACCGGATTTCCATCCAGGGAATCAAGTTCACCGGCGACTGGGGCAACGGCGCCCAAATGCGATACACCCCCCAGGTCGGCGCGACGGCCGAGGCGGAGTTTACGGGCACCAGCATTCGCTGGCTCGGTCAGGAATTCGACGACGCCGGCCGGGCCGAGATCACCATCGACGGCAAGGTTGTCGAGACGGTCGATCAGTACGGCCCCGTGCGAGGCAAGCCTTTCGGGCATGAGTGCAAGGGATTGGCGCCCGGCAAACACACCATCCGCCTGCGCGTGCTGGAAGAGAAGAACCCGAAGTCCAAGAACCGATACGTCAATGTGGAAGGGTTCGAGGTCCCGCCCGAACCCAAGCCGACCGCAACGAAGAATCCGTAACGTAGCATGGGCATCTTGCCCATGCCTTGCGCCGTGTGTTTTGATCTGGCTGCCAGCCCACGACGCCGACAAGCAAGCTGATCGGAATGTCGGCTTGCCTGTCGGCGCCGTGAGAGGTTCCAATAGGAAAAGATCGGGAAGTCAGACAGGTCTTGACGAAATCGGTAACAGTGGATTTATCTGCGTGCTTCAGGTTTTGAAACAGTTTTGAAGGAGCCATGATGACACAATCGACGCTGCTCTGGCCGCAAGGCGCGCCAGGCGCCAAAGGCACCGGTCCGGAGGACTGTCCGCGTTTGACCCCGTATTTGCCGGAGGGGGCCGGGCCGTTCCCTGCCGTCGTCGTCTGTCCGGGCGGCGCCTACGCCTTTCGGGCGGCGCACGAGGGCGAGCCGATCGCCCGGTGGCTCAATACGCTGGGCGTGGCGGGGTTGGTGCTGGATTACCGCGTCGCGCCGTACAAGCATCCGGTTCCGTTGGGCGACGCGCAGCGGGCGATCCGCATGACGCGGGCCAGGTGCGCGGAATTTCGCGTGGACCCCAAACGAGTGGGCATCCTGGGCTTTAGCGCGGGCGGGCATTTGGCCGTGTCGGCGGCGACGATTTTCGACGCCGGCCAGGCCGGCGCGGCCGACCCCATCGACCGCCAGAGCTGCCGGCCTGACGCGCTGATTGCGTGCTACGCGGTCGTTACGCTCACCGGTCCGTTCGCCGAGCAGGGTTCGATGACGAACCTGGTGGGCGATCCCGCCAACGCGACTTTGCGGGAATACTTAAGCCTGGAAAATCGCGTCACGCGGCAGACGCCGCCGACCTTCATATGGCACACGGCCGACGATGCGTGCGTGCAGGTCCAGAACGCGCTCTTGCTGGCGTCGGCGTTGCGCCGCCACGAGGTGCCGTTCGCGCTGCACGTGTTTCAGCACGGTTCGCACGGCCTGGGCCTGGCCACGGAATCGCCTGACGTGGGCGCCTGGACGCAACTGTGCGCGAGTTGGCTGGAGCAGATCGGTTTTGCGAAATAGCGGAATTTCATCGGCGAAGATATGAATTTCGACCGCACGAATTGCCGATGTATGGTATGATGTTAGTGGAGTGATGCGACGGCCTCAAAAGCATCGCTTCCGCCGGCGAGGACTGTGATGTTCGCGTTGGCGATGGTGCCCTGAAGACGTTCAGGGCTTGGGAGCCTGGCGGCGGCGCGGCGTAGGACAGTTCGAGCCGCGGCTGCGACGGCTGGGCGGAACCTGGCGGCCCGCGCGTGCGTGCCCCCCATCGGAAGGAGGTATTGGATGACAAGCATGATAGGTGGCCTGCGTTAGCAGGCGACGTACCTGCAAACGCAGGAACCGGAAAAAGTCGAGCCCCGCTGGGAGCGAAACAAGCGTCCCCGCGGGGCTCGGCGTTTTTATGTAGCATGGCCATCTTGGCCATGAGTCCCATGGGCATCCTGTCCATGGTCCGCTTTTGTTTCTTCTTTGTCACAACAACGACAACAGCAACAGCGAAGACACGGGCGGGACGCCCGTGATACTCATGGGCAAGATGCCCATGCTACGTCTTAAGAGGGCCTCTACTTCTTTGCCACGCTGCCGATCTGCTGTAGCGCCGTCAGGTCGCGGCGGGGATTGTCCCAGGCTTTCTGGACAGCTTCGCGGACGGATTTGAGCAGGGCCTGGTAATCGGCGTCGGTGGCGTCCTTGTAGGCGCCTTTGCACTTGCCCGCCTGGGCGCTGTTCAGCGGCGCGGACAGGAAGAGGCTCCTGGCCGGCTGGCGGATGTCCACCCAATCCAGGCGCGAGACATCCTGCGGATTATGGCAGCCGGCGCAGCGGCGGGTGTTCACGTCGCTGATTTTCGCCAGCAGGGCGGCGTCGGCGGGCAGGTCATAGGGCGGCTTGTCGGGGCGCTTGTCGATGAACGAATGGTGATACGGCGCGTTGGCGTCCACCCAGGTGACCAGCCGCAGGCGGTCGTCCTCGGTGAGCTTCACGCGCTGGGCGTGGCTGCCGGAGAGCACGGCGATGATCTTGCTCTGGTGCGACCCGAAGGCCAGCGGCGTCTGCGTGATCTTCGCGTCGTCGTTGAAGTACGAGCGCGCGACCAGGCCCTTTTCGCTGATTGTGTCGTACGCGCGGTTCTGTCGGGCGGTCAGGCCGCCGTAGAAATCCAATCCGCCCGCGGGTTTGAGGCCGCTGTGGCAATGCACGCAGTTGCGGTCCAGCACCGGCTGGATGTCGGCAAGGAAGCTCACCGGGCGCTCGCTGCCCCAGGGCGGCGGAACGGGAATGGAGGGTTTGCGTTTGAGGGCCATCGGCTGCGCGGGCGACGGCGGGACCACCGCGCGGCTTTCATGGCAGCCGACGCAACTGCGGTTCTCGCCCGGCTGGAAACTGATGAAGCTCCTCATGCGGCGGAGGTCCATCTGGTTTTCGTCCAGGAGCTGGAAGAACACCGCCTGGTCCGCGGGCACCACGAAGCAGGCGCTGCCGTCGGCCTCCACGGGCACGGTGCCCAGGATTCGCGTGGGCGTCCAGTTGGGTCCGCCCTTGGCGTCGGGTTCGTAGCGGAACCCGCCGTGCTTGTGATCGTAAGGCCAGCCGACGCCCTGGGCGATCCGCAGGTACTTGACCTTCGAGGCCACGCCTTCGCTGCCCACGCCCACGTTGCCCACGACGCAGGTGGCGTAATTCTTCGAGGGGTCCGTCGTGTCGGAAAGCACCGGCGGGCGAGGCCGCTTGCGAAGCGGGATCGGCACGGAGCAGGAGATTTTGTCGTCCCGGTACACCAGTTCCTTGGTGCCGAAGACGTCGATCAGGTACAGGCCGTACCCGGTGGCCACCGGCGATCCGGCGTAGGTGTACGAGGTCAGGAAGTACTTGTCCGACAGCGCCCAGGGGGACATGTACAATCCGCCGTCGTCCATCACTCCGCCTTCGGGCACGGGCAGGCCGGACATGCCGCCCTCGGGCGAATGGACGCCCGGAGTCACGATGCCGATGCCCAGCGGATTGTTGATCCCGCCGGTCGCGTCGATCACGCACACCGGGCCGTGCGCCAGCGTGTGATGCCCGCAGGCGACGGAGACGTACTTGTCCACGCCGGGGACCGAGCGCGTGTCCTCCAGGGCGAAAGGGTCGTTCATGTGCTGCTTGAAGATCGCGTCGGCGCCGGTGCCGTCGGGGCGGATGTACCAGATCGATTGTATGTTCGCCCAGCCGCGCTCCTGGTACTCCCATCGCGTGTAGCCGATGGTCCCGTCGTCGAAGGTGTGCGGCATGTAGTCGCCGTCTTTGCTGGCCGACAGGCGGTGGATGTTTTCGCCGCCCGCCTTCATGCTGTAGAGGTTGCAACTGGTCTCGTCCTTGTCGTACTCGTTGCATTGCAGCGAGCTGTGGCACCGCTCGGAGGCGAACGCGATGTCCCCGGAGGGCAGGTACGTCGGGTCCAGATCGCTCCATTGGCCTTGAGTAAGTTGTCGGAGGCCGTGGCCGTCCACGCCGATCTCAAAGAGGTGCGTGGCCTCTTCATGCAGGCGGATCTGATACGTGTTGCCCCGGTCCAGCCAGCCTGTCGGCGGCTGGTCGCTCTTGGATTTGGCGTAGGCGAAGACGACCCGGTTCGCGTCATACCACAGGTCCATGCCATGCACGTGGCCGTGGCCGAGCGAGCCGTTGATCAGGTTCTTGACCTGCCCGTCGGGGGCCACCGGCGACAAGACGCAAATGTCCCCGCCGGGGCGGGAGACCCACGGCAGGTGATTGAGGTTCACGTCGTTGTAGGTCTCCTGCGTGAACCGCTTGACGAAGAGCAGTTGGCCGAAGTCCATCAGCGGATTGGCGAAGGCGACCTGCCGGGCCAGCCGGCGGGCCTGGAGATAAAGTTCCTGGCGGACTTGCGGTTGCGGGCCGTTCCGGGCCTCCTGGCGCTCCAGGTCGGCCGTCTTGACGCGTAGCTCATCCAAGGCCGGGCCGGCGGAAATCTTCATGTCGTCGGCAAGGCGGGCGGCCCGCATCAGCGACTCACGCACCGGTGGAATAAAGCACGAGGCTACGGGGACGACCTTGGTCTGGCCGACGTTACGGCGGCAAAAGACAAACACGCCCGCGCCGCCTTCCTGGGCCAATTGGAAGTCCAACGGAATGACGCCGGGCTTGTCGAACGTCTTGGTGACCAGGCTTTGCCTCACCAGGCCGGTGCGGGTGAGGACGACCGACTGCACCTCCAACTCCACGGGCGGGTCGATCCTGGCCGGCCCGACAAACTCCACGGTAATGTGGTTCCTGCCGAACCCCAGCGCCGCGGCGCCTTGGCAGCGGACCTGCCAGTCGGCCGCGTACACCAGGTGTGCCCCGCGATACCAGCAGTACATGGTTTCGTTGATCGGCAGGCCCTTTTCGAGCATGGGCAGCGCCAGCGTGACGAAGGTTTGTTTTCCTTCTCGCAGCACGGCGGCCTGCTCCCGCGTCGCGGGGGCGCCGTTGACCACCACGGCGGCAGAACCGTCGGCGGCGAAGGCGACCTCAAAGTGGCTGAAGCGGACCAGCGGCTGGGTTTGGCCCTGGCTGGCGGCGGGGGGATTGGCGCGAGCGCGAAAAGATGCTTCCTTTTCAGTCGGCAAGGCAAGTCCGATGTACACGCGCGTTCCGTCGTGGCAGAGCCGGAACGTCGGAATGTTGGTGTCGTTGGGGTCCCAGATAACGGCGGCGGGCTTCCAGGAGGCGTCGTTCAGGTGGCCGTCGAGCTTGGGCGCGGGGCACCTGGGCACGTCGAAGTCGTTCTGGCCTCGGGCGCCCAGGTCGCCGCTGCCCAGCAGTGCCGAGACGCGGGCCTGGTCCTGCCTGGCCCAGTCCGCCTCCACGGCCTGGCGGGCCGCGTCGCCGTTGGCGGGCGGCTGCGAACGCGCCGGCGAGGCGCAGGCGGCCAAAGCAAAAGCGATCGCTGCGCAGGAAAACAGCCGCGGGCAATTCAATCCTGTCACGATTTTCTCCATCCTTGTCAAGCTCCTGGGCTTTTGCTCGCCCATAATTCACCTTAATCTTCTTCACCGACTTATGCCTGATTACTTGAGCTTTTCCTCATCGAACGTCTTAGTGGCTCTAACAAAACCCGTAGCACAGGCGTCTCGCCCGTGAGTCGCATGGGCATCTTGCCCATGTTCCGCGGGGCACGCACGGGCGAGACGCCCGTGAGACTCATGGGCAAGATGCCCATGCTACGTTTTGTTAGAACGTCTTAGGGCGCCGACAGGCAAGCCGACCCTGATCGTCAGCTTGCTTGTCGGCGTCGTTGGGCAATGAAACCATAACCGCAAGAGTACGGTGCGACTCATGCGCGCACGAGCGTCCTGCGTCCTGAATCCTTAAACCTTCGGTTCGCGGTGCGGTTCCTTCGATTCCATTGCTCAACGCCGCCAATCATGGTACACTCTTATCCATAGATGCGACGGGATCCCCCCAACGCCAACGAACACCCAGCAAGAGAGTAGATCCGCATAATGCCATTCAGACAATTGAGCCTCATCGAACCGCTGCTTCGGGCGATTCATTCCGAAGGTTACACCATCCCCACCGCCATTCAGAAACAGGCCATCCCCCACGTGCTTGCGGGAAAGGACCTTATGGGTTGCGCACAGACCGGCACGGGCAAGACGGCCGCCTTTGCGCTGCCGATCCTTCAGCGGCTGCTGGCGAATCCTTTGCCCGCCAAGCCCGGCGCCAGGGGGCCGGACGCTCATGTCCGCCCGATCCGCGTGCTGGTGCTGACGCCCACGCGCGAGCTGGCCGCCCAGATCGGCGAAAGTTTTCGCGTGTACGGCCAGCACACCGGCCTGCGCCAGACGGTGATTTTCGGCGGCGTGGGGCAGCGGCCCCAGGAGCAGGCGCTGCGGAAAGGGGTCGATATCCTCGTGGCGACGCCCGGGCGGCTGCTGGACCTGATGAACCAGCGGCTGCTGAGCCTGGGGCGCGTGGAGATCTTCGTCCTGGACGAGGCCGACCGCATGTTGGACATGGGCTTC
>CAZYDC010000153.1:0-5719 GCA_964646065.1 uncultured Planctomycetaceae bacterium
GCGAACGGAGCAGGCGCGGTCGGATCGACCGGGACAGACGACGAAGTCGGGATTTCGTCCATGGGGGCCACCGTCTACCGGATACCGGATACCGAAGACCGTAACAGCGAAGAAATACGGTTTCCCGCCTCACGGTCTCCAATCTGAATCATATCGCCTGGCCTTCCCGAATGCTATTGGCTATGGGCCGCCGGGCGACTAAACTCTCACTCAAGGGTGGCTCGCCACGGCGGGTCTTGTGGCACCCCCAAGTCTTCTTGGGGGTGTCTTAGCGGACGAACGCAACCCGGACACCCCCAAGCAGACTTGAGGGTGCCACCCTGAAGGAACATATATGTCTGCCCAACCGACAATCTTAGTTACCGAGCCGCTGAGCGAGCGGGCGACGGCGTACCTGGGGGAGCACGGCCGCGTGGTCGTGGCCACGGCGGCCACCGTCGGCGATCACGTCGCCGGGGCCGACGCGCTGGTCGTGCGGACCTACACGAAGGTGGACGCGCCGCTTCTGGCCAAGGCGCCGCGGCTCAAGGTGGTGGGGCGGGCCGGCGTCGCGATCGACAACATCGACGTACCCGCCTGTCTGGCCCGAGGCGTCGCGGTGGTACATACCCCGGCCGCCAACACGCTGGCCGTCGTCGATTACACCATCGGCATGATCGTCCAACTCAACCGCCGCTACTGGCCGATGACCGGCCACCTGCCGCCTGACCAATTCCACAAGGCCCGCGCGCAGATGTTCGGCCGCTTCCTGTCGGGGGCCACGCTGGGCATCGTCGGCGCCGGGCGGATCGGCAGCCGCGTCGGCAGGGCGGCGGCCGGGCTGGGAATGAAGGTCCTCTACAACGATATCAAGAAGATCGACCTGGACTATCCGGCCGCCGGCGTGGACAAGGACACCCTCTTCGCCTCCAGCGATATCGTCACGATCCACGTGCCGATGACCGACCTGACTCGCGGGTTCATCAACGCCCGGTCGCTCGTCAAATTCAAACCCGGCGCGCAGTTCATCAACGCCGCGCGAGGCCAATGCGTGGACTATCACGCCCTGGCCGCCGCGATCCGCACCGGTCACATCTCCGCCGCCGGGATCGACTGCCACGATCCTGAACCGCCGCCGCCGGACTATCCGATGTTCGCAGTCATGGGCGAAAACGTGATCCTCACCCCGCACATCGCCGCCCGCGTTCCCGCCGCCATGGAAGCCATGTGCGACGTGGTGTACGATATCGTCGCCGTCCTCGAAGGCCGAACGCCGCAATATCCGGCCCAGGAAGGTGCGTACTGAAAAGGTGTAATTGGTAATTCGTAATTGGTAATTGGGAACGGTGAAGAACGAGATCTTGCCTTTCACCAATTACTAATTACCAATTACACCGTTCGTTTGGTGTTGACCGACAATAGAAAGGAAAGAATGCCTGCCACACTGACCAGCCGTGAACGTTTCCAACGCATGTACGAGCATCGCGAGGCCGACCGCGTGCCGATTTGGGACGGCCCCTGGGGCAGCACCATAGAGCGATGGCAGCGCGAGGGAATGCCCAAAGACGCCACCTTCGAGGACTATTTCGACCTGGACAAGACGGCGGGCATCTGGATCGACCTGACGTGCAAGTATGAGCACAAGGTCCTGGAGGAGACGCCGGATTACACGATCTACACCACGCCCTGGGGCGCGACGCTCAAGAACTGGAAGCACGCTTCCTCCACGCCGGAGTTCATCGACTTCACGATCAAGGACCGCGAAAACTGGGCCGCCGCCAAGGCGCGCATGACCCCCTCGCCGGATCGCGTCAACTGGGACAAACTCGCCGCGGAATACCCCAAGTGGCGCCAGGAAGGGCGATGGATCCAGGCCTTTGCGGACTTCGGGTTCGACTTGACGCACGCGTGGGTCGTGGGCACCGAGCGGGTGCTCATGGCCCTGGTCGATGACCCCCAGTGGTGCGTGGATATGTTCCAGACGGAACTCGAGCTGAGCCTGGCCATGTTGGACATGGTCTGGGATCGCGGGTACACGTTCGACCTGGTCCGATGGGGCGACGACCTCGGCTACAAGCTCAACCAGTTCATATCGCTCAAGATGTTCCGCGAGATCGTCAAACCGCTGCACAAGCGTCTGATCGACTGGGCGCACGCAAAGGGCGTCAAGGCGGGGCTGCATTCCTGCGGCGACATCCGCCCGTTTATTCCGGAGTGGGTCGAGATCGGACTGGATAGCCTCAACCCGCTGGAGGTCAAGGCCGGCGTCGATCCGTTTGAGGTCAAGCGGAAGTATGGCGACAAGCTCGTCATGCACGGCGGGATCAACGCGGTGCTCTGGACGGACATCCCGGCGATGCGGCAGGCGGTGTCGGCCGCACTGCCGGTGCTGAAGCAAAACGGCGGATATATCTTCGCCACCGACCATTCCATACCCGACTCGGTGAGCCTGAAGGATTTCACGGAGATAATTCGCCTGGCGAAGGAATTGGGAAAATATTGAAGATGCTAAACCACAAGCGGCGGTAACGAACCGCTGTCGTTCAATCGTCAATCATAAATTGTCAATCGGAGCCACTATGAGTTTACTTGTAACCGGCAGCATCGGAATAGACACCGTCGAGGCCCCCGCGGGCAAGGTCGAGAACACCCTGGGCGGGTCGAGCATTTACTTCGCTTACGCCGCGAGCTTCTTTTCGCCCGTGCGGCTGGTGGGCGTGGTGGGCGAGGATTGCCCCGAGGACTTCCTCGCGCCGCTGCACGCCAACGAGCGGATCGACATGAGCGGGCTGGAAATCCGCAAGGGGTCCAAGACGTTCCGCTGGCACGGGCGGTATCACGAGGACGTGAACAACCGCGACACGGTCGGCGTGGAGTTGAACGTGCTGGCCGAGCGCGGGGCCACCATTCCGGCCGAGTTCCGCGACAGCCGCTACGCCTTCCTGGCCAATACGCACCCGGCCTTGCAGATGCAGATGCTCGACGAACTGCAATCGCCCAGGATGGTGGTCGCCGACACGATGGACCTGTGGATTCGATCCGAGCGGCAGACGCTGATGGAGCTGATCAAGCGGCTGGACGGCCTGGTGCTCAACGACGGCGAGGCCAAGATGCTCACCGGCGAGGCGAACGTCGTGGCTGCCGGGCTGGAACTCATGACGCACGTGCGGACCTTCGTGGTCATCAAGAAGGGCGAGCACGGCTCGCTGCTGTTTACCGAGGGCAAGGTGTACGCGGTGCCCAGCTACCCGACGTTTTGCGTGATCGACCCGACCGGCGCGGGCGACAGTTTCGCCGGCGCGATGATGGGATACATCGCCAGCCAGGATGCGCTCGGGAATGCGGGGACAGACACCGATTCCGCGGACGGAACCGGTCTCAGTCCCCACGACAACGCCACGCTCCGCCGCGCGATCGCCTACGGTACGGTGACGGCCAGCATCGGCATTGAGGGCTTTTCGCTCAGCAAGTTCTTCACGACCACCCGCGCCCGGATCGATAAACGGATGGCCGAGTTCGAGGATCTGGTGAGGTTTTGAATTAAATGGGGTCCGTCCCTATTTAATTGGCGCCCCGGCGCGGCGTTCTTATGGCTTTTAGAATTCGCTCGCGTCGTCTATACTGCGGTCCATGGAGCGTCAGAACCCAAACTTCGACCGATATCATCGGCAGATCGTGTACGCGCCTCTGGGCGTCGCGGGGCAGCAGCGGCTTTGCGCCGCCAAGACGCTGATCGTGGGCGTGGGCGGGCTGGGCTCGTGGGCGGCTGAACTGCTGGCCCGCGCGGGCGTGGGCATGTTGCGGCTGGTCGATGACGACCGCGTCGAGCTGGTGAACGTGCATCGCCAGACCCTGTACGACGAATCCGACGCCGAGAGCCAGCGCCCCAAGGCGCAGGCCGCCGCCAGGCGGCTGCGGCAGGTCAACTCCGCCGTCGAAATCCAACCCGTGATCGAACGCCTGAGCGCCGGCAACATCGCCCGCCTGGCCCAGGGCGTGGACGTGATCCTCGACGGGACCGACAACTTCGCCACGCGGTTCATCGTGAACGATTTCTGCGTGAAGAACTCGCTGCCGTGGGTCTTCGCGGGCGTCGTCGGGGCCGAGGGGCAGGTCATGAGCGTCATTCCCGGCCATACCGCCTGCCTCCGATGCGTCTACGACTCGCCCGCGCCGCCCTGCGTCGAACCCACCTGCCGGGCCGCCGGAGTGCTCGGGCCTGCCGCCGCCGCCATCGCCTCCATGCAGGCGATGGAAGCCCTCAAAATCCTCGCCGGCTCGGCCGGACAGGTCAGCCCGTTCCTGACCAAGCTGGACTTCTGGACCAATCGCCTTCAGCGAATCGATACGTCCGCCCCCGCCACGAATTGCCCGTGCTGCAAACAGAGGCTGTTCGAATATCTGGAGGGGGACTGAAGCCGAACGGTGTAATCGGTAAACGGTAATCGGTAATCCGTAATCGTGGCGGGCCTACCCGATTACCGATTACGGATTACCGATTACTTTTTCCAAGGATTGCCAATGTCGAATCGCCGCTTTGTGGATTTACACACGCACTCGACCGCCTCCGACGGCAGCTTGCCGCCCGCGGAAGTGGTTCGGTTGGCCGACCGGGCGAACCTCGCTGCCGTGGCGCTGACCGATCACGATACCGTGGCCGGCATCGAAGAGGCCCGCCGCGCCGCCCGTGATTTGCCGGAAATAGTCCTTGTGCCGGGCATCGAGATCTCGGCAATCTTCAGAAAAGGCACCTTGCATATCCTGGGCTTGGGCATCGATCCGGCCTCGCCGCGATTGGCCCAGATGATGGCGACCCTCCAACATGCCCGCGCGACGCGAAACCCGCGAATCCTCCAAAAACTCGCCGACATGGGCATGGCCCTTTCGATGGAAGACGTCGTCGCGGCCGCGGATGAACTAAAAAGGGGACTGACTCGAATTAGCGACGGAGAATCGCCATCCGATGATGTGCGTAATGTATCCGCAGGACCGATTTCGACCGACAGCGTTCCCGCTAATTCGTGTCTGTCCCCTTTTGTGGATGCCGGCGAGCGGGCGGGGCGGGAAAAAGGGGACAGACACAAATTGGCGGGCAACGTCGATCCTGGAACCGCGTCCAGCTTATCATCCGGTCGCAGCCTCATAGGAAATTCTGCCGGCGCCAATTCGAGTCAGTCCCCATTTTCCCGCATCCTGGGCCGGGTCCACATCGCGATGGCGCTGGTCCACAAGGGATACGTCAAGACCAAGCAGGAGGCCTTCGATCGGTGCATCGGCAGGGGCCAACCGGCGTACGTGGACAAGGAGCGGCTCTCGCCGCACAATTCGATCCAGGCCATTCACGACGCGGGCGGCCTGGCCGTGCTGGCCCATCCGCCGCAACTCCGCTACGAAAACGACGCGCAGTTCCTGCGAATCCTTCGCGACCTGATCCACGCCGGGTTGGACGGCATCGAGGCCTTCCACTCCGACAACGACGTCCGGCAGACGCGGCTGTACCTGGACTTGGCGAAGCGATTCGACCTGGGCATTACCGGCGGAAGCGACTTCCACGGCGCCGGCAAACCGGCGGTCCTGCTGGGCAAGCCCTCCGTCCCCATCGAGGCGATGGGCGAAAAATTCACCCGCAAACTTGGAATTAAATAGAGGCAGAACCTTTTTTTGGGGCTCGGGGGAAAATCGGGGACAGACGCCGATTCGGAAGACGGAATCGGTCTCAGTCCCCGATTTTCCCGCTCGA
>CAZYDC010000153.1:5729-10202 GCA_964646065.1 uncultured Planctomycetaceae bacterium
GATTTTCACCGATCTTCCAGCTTTTCAGCGGGCCCAGACTTGCGGTGTTGGAGGTTCGTAGGGCACTTCGCCTTCGCAGTCAAGCTCGTTGCTGGGATATTGTTCCCCCAGGCTATCCTCCACCACGGCCGTCACGCGGGTAGGCATTCCGCCGGGCATGTTCAATACCCGTTCGATGCCGATCAAGAACGTGCGTTCCTGGCCGTGCTGGTCAAATACGGCTTGGGACGCATTTTCGCCGCCAAAAAAGTTATGAGCCAAATGCAGCACTCGGGATCCCCTGTCGTTGGAACAGGCCAGGTGAATCTCGGACACGGTCAACGGCAAAGTTCCCTCCCGGGTTACGATCAGGACGAAACGATACAGTCTTTCATTGGACTCCTCGTCCGTGCAGTATTCTTTTGAAAGACTTACCGACAGCGTGCCCTCTTCTCTTTCGATGCGTTCCTTGGTCAGTCCTCGGTGGAATTGCCGCTGCTTGTGTCGCAACTCCTCCTCAAACGCCTGCTGCTGTGCCCGCAGGTCGAGCTCAAACGCTTTTCGCTTGCGGCCGGAGCGAATCGACAAAGCCAGAGCGACCGCGGCAGCGGCGGCGGAGAAGGCGGGGATGCCCACCTTGGTCAGGCAGTCCCAGAATGTCCAGGGGTCATCTTCCGCCATGTCAATATCTCCGCGATCCTCGCAATATCCGTGCCGCCGCAACGAAAGTTGAACTAGCCGCATCCACACCTTTTCTTTCAAATGTGCCCGCGATTCTAGCCCCAGGAAAGCCACTCCGTCAAGCATGGGACTGGGAATTTGTGGGTTGGGAATTTGAACTTTGGCGATTGATCGCGAACGGAACGATTGTACAATATGACATCTATCCCCGAGATTATAGGAGAAGCCTCATGCTGTTCAGAACAATGCCGAAAAATGGTGATGAGTTGTCGATTCTTGGCTTTGGGTGCATGCGCCTGCCTGGCAAGAACGGGCAGATCGACGAAGCCCGGGCGATCGCCCAGATTCGCGGCGCCATTGACCAGGGCGTCAATTATGTGGACACGGCCTGGCCTTACCATGCCGGCCAGAGCGAAACGATCCTGGGAAAGGCCCTGCGAGATGGCTACCGAGACAAGGTCAAGCTCGCCACCAAACTGCCCTCATGGATGATCAACACCCGCCAGGACATGGATCGCTACCTGGCCGCTCAACTGGCCAAACTCGGGACTGACCATATCGATTACTATCTGGTCCATTCGCTCGACGGAAAAATGTGGGACAAGATGGAGCGGTTGGGCGTGCTGGAGTTTTTGGAGCAGGCCAAGAAGGACGGACGCATTGTCAACGCCGGTTTCTCCTTCCACGGCAAGGCCGAGGATTTCCGTCGCATCGTCGACGCCGGCCCCTGGGTCTTCTGCCAGATTCAGTACAACTACCTGGACCAGGACTACCAGGCCGGCACCAAGGGTCTGGAATACGCGGCGTCCAAGGGCCTGGGCGTGATCGTCATGGAACCGCTGCGAGGCGGCAAGCTGGCGCTGGCCACGCCGCCCTCGGCCGTCGGGGCGATCTGGAACCAGGCCAAGGTTCATCGCACGCCGGTAGAGTGGGCGCTGCGATGGGTATGGAACCGGCCCGAAGTTACGGTGGTCCTGTCCGGCATGAACGACGAGGCGAACATTCAGGAAAACCTTTCCATCGCCAACACGGCCAAGGCCGACGCACTGACCAAGGCTGAACTGGACCTTGTGGAACAGGCCGCCGGGGTCTATCGCAAACTGATAAAGGTCGGCTGCACGGGATGCGGATACTGCACGCCCTGCCCTTCGGGCGTGAAGATTCCGCAATGCTTCGATGAGTACAACCAGAGGCACGTCTTCAACGCCGTGGAAGAAGGCAAATTCAAGTATTCCCTGGTGTTGAGCGGAGAGTTGGCCGACGGCAAACCGGGGTTCGCCTCCCAATGCACCCGTTGCAACGCCTGCCTGGAAAAGTGCCCGCAGCAAATCCAGATACCGGATGTCCTGGAGCAAGTCGTAGCGGAATTGGAAGGCCCCGACCTGATGGACCGCGTCGCCAACGCACGGCGAATCTTCAAAATCGAGGCATAGCCGGTAGACAGGAAAAGCTGGAAAAGCGGGGACTGAGACCGATTCCGTCTTCGGAATCGGTGTCTGTCCCCGATTTTCCAAAGATCCTGGAGATCATCGTCATGGCGTCAACCGCAATGCCGTCGGAGGCGAATGGCTCCGGTTCGGCCTGGAGCGCCCCGCTCGGATCGGCCCCGCCCGCCGATTCGCCGGGGTATCCCAGCCGGGACGGCGCTCTGGACGTGTGGCCGGGATTTCAGGATCCGCCGCCGGGCTACGGCGAGGTCCCGTTCTGGTGGTGGACCGGCGACAATCTCGATCCTGACCGCATGATCCGCCAACTGGAGGAGCTGCACGCCAAGGGCATCAGCGGGGTGCAGGTCAACTATTCCCATCACGACACGCCCGGCTGGCTGACGGACGCCCAGGAACCGCCCATTTTCTCCGAGGCCTGGTGGAAGGTTTATTCCCGGATTTCCCGCGCCTGCGCGAAATTCGGCATGGGAATCGGCATGAGCACCTACACAATTGATTGGCCTAACGGCGCGCACAACCTGTTCTACAGCCTCTTCTACAGCCACCGGAATCTGAACGCCTTGGAGCTTGAGGTCGCCGTTCGCCAACGGCTGCGCGGCGGCCAGGCCGCGACGTTCGACTGTCCCGCCGACCTGGTGGCCGCGAGGGCCTATGAGGTCGTCGACGGCCAACTTCAACGCGGCGGTACTGATCTGGCGAACCTCCTGAAAGACGGAAAGATCGCATGGACCGCGCCCGCCGGGGAATGGGAGGTCTGGATATTCCGGTCGGCCCGCAAGGAGGGATCGCTCAATCCGCTCATGGCCGGCGCCGGCGAGACCGTCATTCGCGGCTTCTTCATGGAGTTTGAGAAACACAACGGTGGAACGTCAAAAGGGCTGAATTACTTTTTCAACGACGAACTGCAGATCGGCGCCGGCAAGTTCGCATGGAACCCGGACCTTGCCGGGGAATTTCGGCAGCGGAAGGGCTACGATCTTTTCGACGTTCTGCCCGCCATGTGGGAAGACATTGGGCCGATCACGCCCAAGGCGCGGATGGATTACGCCGACGTGCGCATGTCGCTCATGGAGGAACGATATTTCAACCCCGTTTACGCATGGCACGCTTCGCGCGGCCTGATTTTCGCGTGCGACACCGGGGGGCGGGGCACGGACCCCTCGGAATTCGGTGACTACTTCCGGGCCACGCGATGGTACACGGCGCCCGGGCACGACACGCCCGGCGCTAGCGCCGACCTCATCAAGGGCAAGGTCTCCTCCTCGATCGCCGACCTGTACCGGCAGCCTCGCGTGTGGCTGGAGGGGTATCACAGCCTGGGCTGGGGCGCCACGCCCGAGACCCTGATGCACGCCACCCGCGAGAACTACCTCTACGGCTGCACCCTTCTGAATCTGCACGGTCTGTACTACACCACCTACGGGTCGCATTGGGAATGGGCGCCGCCGTGCTATCACTTCCGGATGCCTTACTGGGCCCACATGGGCGTGTTCCTTCGATACTTTGAACGCCTCTCGTACCTCCTGAGCCAGGGCCGCCTGGCGTGCGACGTCGCCGTGGTCTACCCGGTGGCGCCCTACGAGGCGGACATGGACGGCGAGGGCGCGAAAAACGCCGCCTTTGATCTGGGCCGCCGGCTCATGGCCGCCGGGATCAACTTCGAGTTCATCGACAACGATTCGCTCGCCCGCGCCGTCGTCTCCAACGGACGCCTGAACGTGGAGGAGGCCGGCGCCTCGTTCCAGGCGCTGGTGGTGCCGAACATGGCCGCGGTGCGCTGGGCCACCATTGAAAAGGCCGCTCAGTTCGCACAGGCGGGCGGAAAGGTTTACGTGATCGGGGCGCCGCCCCGCGCCTCGGACCGCGCCGGACTGGACGACCCGGAACTGGCCGCGTTGAACCAGCGAGCGTTCAGCCCCGAATGCCGCCTGCCGGACGCCGCGGCCGCTGTCGAAACCATACGCGCCGCGTTCGTGCAGGATGTGCGAGGCATCGGCCAGACGGTTCGCGCGTTGCATCGCAAGGCCGGCGGGCGGGATGTCTACATGGTCATGGACGCCCCAAAGAATTCCCTCGTGGAATTCCGCGCCAAAGGCCAAGTCGAACTCTGGGATCCCTGGACCGGCGCCGCCAGGCCGCTTCGAGTCGCCGCCGAGACCGCCACCGGCACGCAGGTCGAGCTCCCGCTGGAATCGTACGAAGCCCAGGTGGTGGTTTTTACGCCGGGGCGGGGGCACGTCAACCCGCCGCCGGAGCCCTCGGCCCCGGCCGTGGTCAAAACGCTGAGCGACGAATGGAACGTCGCCTTTGTGCCCACGATGGATAACACCTGCGGCGATTTCCGGATGCCGGTAACGCCCGACAA
>CAZYDC010000154.1:0-10183 GCA_964646065.1 uncultured Planctomycetaceae bacterium
AACGGTTACGTATTTTTTATTTTTCTTGCCTACTTTCGACATGCCTTCGCCTTTTCTTCCCCCGTGGCCTTCGTTTGAAAAGGAGGAATCGCAAAGCAAGCGCATTCTCGTAGCATGGGCATCTCGCCCATGAGTCCCACGCCCGTACGGGCGTGCTACGGGCTTTGAGATAGTTCCGAAATACCCGAGTTCTTTCTTCTTGAACGGTGACAACGCGCCGACCGGCAAGCCGACGTGAGATCCAGCTTGCCCGCCATCGTTCTCGAGGAATAGTTGGCGGGCTTGCTTGTCGGCGCAGTGGGGCACCCGATGGCGCTTTGAAGCCAAACTATATTCCAGGATACCAAAACTCGCGTAACCGTGACCGAATTGGGGAGCACCTGTTTCGGGTGCGGTCAACCTGCTTTGAGTTCTCGTGTCTGGAGGATGGACATGATCCTGGCGGAGATGTTTTGTAGTGAGGCGATTTCCTGGGCGGCGCCGAGTCGGATGGCTTCGCGGGGCATGCCGAAGACGACGCAGGATTCCTCGTTTTGGGCCAGCGTTTGGGCGCCCGCTTGGCGCATGGCCAGAAGTCCGCTGGCGCCGTCGGCGCCCATTCCGGTGAGGATGACGCCCAGGGCGTTGGCCTCGGCCTGGCGGGCCACGGAATGGAACAGCACGTCCACGCTGGGGCGCTGGTAATGCACCTGCGGGCCGCCCTTAATCTCGACGGAGAATTGCGCTCCGCTGCGGCGCAGGACCATGTGATGGTTGCCCGGGGCCAACAGCGCCACTCCGGGGGCCACAAGGTCGCCGGTCTTGGCCTCGCGAACTTCCATCTGGCAAAGGTCGTTGAGCCGCGCGGCGAACGACGCGGTGAAATGCTCGGGCATGTGCTGGACAATGACCGTGCCTGGCGCGGTGGCAGGCAGGCCCATGAGTACGGTTCGTATGGCCTCGGTGCCGCCCGTGGATGCGCCGATGGCCAGGACCTTGTGCGTCATGTTCAGCAGCGGGGCTGGGGCGACGGTCGGACGATTGGCGGACGGCGGTGGAACGGCGCGAAAGCGAGCCGTCGAGGCGGCGCGAATCTTGTCGATCAGCTCGGCCGCGATGTCGCCGACGGTATACGAACCGCCGGGCTTGCCGACTACGTCCACCGCGCCCAGTTCCAGGGCCCGTAACGCCGTGTCGCTGCCGTGGGGCGTCAGTGAACTGACCACGATCACCGGCAGCGGAAAGTATTTCATCAGCTTGGCCAGGAACGTCAGCCCGTCCATCCGCGGCATTTCCAGGTCCAGCGTGATGACGTTGGGATGCAGCGCGACGATCTTGTCCCGCGCGATGAACGGATCGGCGGCCGTGCCGACCACCTCGATATCCTGCGCCTTGGATATCTCGCCCGAGAGCACCTGTCGCACCACGGCAGAGTCGTCTACCACCAGTACTCGTATCATGCCTGGGCCCTCTCCGCATGTGACGAGGGCATCTTGCCCTCGTGTGTCGCGGGCGTCCCGCCCGCGTCTTGCTTTTGCTTTTGTTGCTGTTGTCTAAATGAAGAAACAACGGACGCGGGCGAGACGCCCTCGGCACACGCGGACAAGATGTCCGCGGCACACGCGGGCGAGACGCCCTCGGCACACGCGGACAAGATGTCCGCGACACACGCGGGCGAGACGCCCGCGTCACATCCCGCCAACGGTTCTTCGACCCGCAGGGCGAGGCGGATATGCCCGGCGTCCAGGTCCACGTCGATCGTGCCCAGGTCCGTCAGTCCGGCGGCGGGGGCGCCGTCATCCTGCGCGGCCAGCAGGCGGGGTTCGCACACGTCGAACACTTCGCGAGGCGAGGCGATCATCGGCAGGAGGTTCCCGCAGATCACGTTGAGCAGTTCGCGGAAGGCGTCCTGCTTCTGCTCCTGAGAGGGGCATACGCCATCTTCGAGGCCCAGCATGTTGGTGGCCAGCGGTTCGAGCAACTCCTCCGAGGCCGACAGCCTCAGGTCGCCGCGGAAAGGCCCGGAGAATTCGACCATGGCGTGTTGGGCCGCCTGGGGATCATGGTCGGCGGGCGAGTCGGACTCGACCGGGAACATGAAGGCCAGGGAGGCAAAGGTCTCTTCGATCACGCCAAGCATCGCCTGTTCAGTTGGATTCATTGGGCACTCCGATGATCTTGTTGAGGATCTCGCGAACGGCCTCGGGGGCGAAGGGCTTGTGTATGAAGTACGCGCCCTTTCGCTGGAGGCGCTCGATGCGCGTCTGGCTGCCCTCGGTGGACACCACGACGATGGGCAGGTCCGCCCACAGCGGATTCTCGCGGACCTTGTTGATCATCTCCTCCCCGTTCATCACGGGCATGTTGATGTCCACGAAGACCAGGTCGATCCAGTGTTGGGCCAGTTCGTCCAGACCCAACTGCCCGTTGGCCGCCTGGTGGGCTTCTCCCAGGTCGACCTCGCAAGCGCGGAGGGTCTTGAGGATCATGGACCGCACCACCGCGCTGTCATCCACCACTAAAATATTGATCGCCATTATCGTTCTCCAACTACTGTAATTCGCGTTCCTGGCCGGCGGTGCTTAACCACGTTCTTCCGGTGCCGATCTCCAGGTACACGGTTCGCGGCGCCGTTCCCCCGACGTCCTCGGCCTTGATGAGGATGCCGTTCTTCCAAAACAATTTGCGGAGCATGAGGTAATTTCGTTTGCCGATGGCGAAGCGGTCGTTGTCGCCCCCGTTGACGTTGCTGCCGCCGGCCACCACCACGATGCATCGCTGCTTGTGGGCCCCGGCGGCGTAGAGTTCCTGGAAGAAGGCCGGCACGCCGGAATCCACGAACATGTACGGATTGGACCTGGCCTTTTCGGGATTGAGGCTGGCCTGCGGCATCATCACGTGCAGCATCCCGCCGACCACGGCCACCGGGTCGTACACCATCACGCCCAGGCAACTGCCCAGCGCGTGCGTGACGATCACATCGCCCGCGACGTTCGCAACCTTCATGTCCGCTACGCCCACAATGTATTTCACAGACATCCTCTTGGGGTAATGCGGTTCGTAGTGTCGCCGTAAGGCGATTCTACCGTTCCGCCCAGAAGCCCCTCACGGGGCCACTACAAATGTTGTTCGTAGTGTCGCCGTAAGGCGATTCTTCTGGCCGGCCGGAAGCCCCTCACGGGGCCACTACAAACGGGTTATTCTTTGCGGTAAACCGTCGGCTGGAGGTACTTGAACCGGTTCCTGGCGCCCGAAAGGCTCTCGCTGTGCCCGATGAACAACACTCCGCCCGGGACCAGGAGCTCCCAGAACCGCTCGACCAGCCGGGTCTGCGTCGGTTTGTCGAAGTAGATCATCACGTTGCGGCAGAAGATCACGTCGAAGGGTCCGCGCATCGGCCAGGGCTCCATCAGGTTCAACCGCGCGAAGGTCACCATCCGGCGGGCCGATTCGTTGACCTGGTACTGCTTGGGCTCCTGGCCGCGCAGGCACGTGAAGTGCTCCGCGATCGTCCGGGGCGGTGTCTCGCGGAACCGCTCGCGGCTGTACACGCCGCGCCGGGCCAGGTCGAGCATCCGCCGCGACAGGTCCGTCGCCAGGATTCGCACGTCCCAGGTCAACAGGTCCCTGACGACCTCGCTCATCACGATGGCGAGGGAGTAGGGCTCCTCCCCGCTGGAACAGCCGGCGCTCCAGACCCGCAGCTTACGGTCATGGGCGTGACGGTGCATCATCTCCGGCGCCACCTGCTGGCGGAGCAGGTCAAAGTGCGCCGTCTCCCGGAAGAAAAAGGTCAGGTTCGTCGAGAGGGCGTCCAGCATGCACAGGATTTCGGCCCCCCCGGCGTCGGTGCCGATGAACTCGATGTACTGCGCAAAGTTGTCCATGTCCAGCTCGCGGATGCGCTTGGCCAGTCGGGCCTTAACCAGTTCCTTCTTGCCGTCGTGCAGATTGATGCCGCAGAGGTCCTTGACCAGGTTGCTGACGGTGTTGAACTGGCGGTCCGTCAGGTCGCATGAAGTTGTCGTCTCGGTTAACATGATGACGTTATCTTTCCGTAGGGTTCTTCGCGTTCAGGCCGCCGCCGCCGTCTGCTGGCGGGCTTGCTGCTCGGACAATTCCGCGATGCCGGTGGGGTCCAGGATCAGCCCGACCCGGCCGTCGCCCAGGATGGCCGCCCCGGCAACGCCCGGCACGTTGGCCAGAGAACTGCCCAGCGACTTGATCACCACCTGCTGCTGGCCCAGAAGTTTGTCCACCATGACCGCGCAGCGCTTGGCCTGGCTTTCCAGAACGATCAGCAGGGCGTTGTCCGGTTCCGTGACCGCGCCGCGTATGTTGAAAAGGCGGTGCAGGCGGATTACCGGCAGCAACCGCCCTCGCAGCAGCACCATCTCGCCCTGCCCAACCACCGTGGACATTTGATCCGCGGTCGGCCGGAAGCTGTGCTCGATCGAGATGGTCGGCAAGAGGTACGTCTCGCGGCCGACCTGGACCAGCATGGCGTCGCTGATCGCCATTGTCAGCGGGAGGCGAAGTTGGAACGTCGAGCCGGCGCCGGGGGTCGAGCTGACGTCGATCTGCCCGCGAAGCGAGTCGATGCCCTTGCGGACCACGTCCATTCCCACCCCGCGACCGGAGATGTCCGTGACCTTGTCCGCCGTCGAAAAACCCGGCTGGAAGATCAGGCCGAAAATCTCGCCCTCGGTCAGTTCGCGACCGGCGGGGACCAGGCCTTTTTCAATGGCCTTGGCCTGGATCTTCTCCTTGTTGAGCCCGCGCCCGTCGTCGCGCAGTTCGATGACCACTTTTCCCGCCGCGTGATACGCCCGCAGCGTCACCGTTCCGGTGGGCTCCTTGCCGGCCTTGACGCGGTCTTCCCGGGGCTCAATTCCGTGGTCCACCGAGTTGCGGATCATGTGGACCAGCGGGTCGTTGAGCACCTCGACCATGCTCCGGTCAATCTCGGTGTCCTCCCCCTCGGAGACGAATTGAACGGACTTGTCGGACTTGCGGCCCAGGTCGCGGACCAGGCGGGCCATCTTCTGGAACGTCGCCTGCAAGGGCACCATCCGCAGCGACATGCCCAGGTCCTGAAGCTCCCGGACGATCTTGTCGGCATGAGTGACCTTGCGGCTCAGGTCGGGGGTGCCCAGAACCGTCCGGTCCTGCGCCACCATCGACTGCGCGATCACCAACTCGCCCACCATGTTCACCAGGCTGTCCAGGCGGGCGGTGCCCACCCGGATCGTGGAGTCGGCGTCACCGCCTTCGATCTTCTTCTGCGTCCGCAGGGCCTTGGCAACCTCCTCGGCCGTGGCGGCACCGGATTCCACCAACGCCTGGCCGGTCTTCTGATTCCCCTTGTCCTGAACCACCTGTTCGACCGTTTCCCGCGATGCGGATCCCTGAGCCACCAGGATGTCCCCCAGCCGCAGACCCTCGGGCAGAGATTCGTCGCTGATGCCGTGAGACTCGGGGTCACTCAACTCTGCCAGCAGGTCCTCGAAATTGGACGGAATCGCCAGCGGCCCGCCCGGCTGGACCGCCCGAAGGGCCTCGATCATTGTCCGCAGGCTGTCGCAGGATTTCAGCGCCAAATCGGCGTATCCGCCGCGAATCTTGATCTGTCCGTCCCGCCCGCGATTGAGCAGGCTCTCGGCCAGGTGAGCGAGTTTCTGGATGCGGTCCAGGCCCAAAAAGCCGCTGGTGCCCTTGATCGTGTGAAACGCGCGAAAAATCGTGTTGATCAACTCGGCCCCGTCGGGATTGACCTCCAGGTCCAGCAGCGATGCCTCCGCGGCCGCTATGTGGTCCATGCACTCGACGATGTATTCCTTGAGCAAGTCCATGTCCGCGTCCGCCGGCAGAACGGCCGGAGCTGAAAACGAACAGACCGCCGGCGGCGGCTGTTGTGGCAGCGGATGTGACGCGGACATCTTGTCCGCGTGTGTCGCAGGCATCTTGCCTGCGTCTTGCTGTTTCTTCTCTTGCTGTTGTTGTCCCGCTGAGGAACAAGGAGAAGAAGAAACAGCCGGAAACGGCGAAGACGCGGGCGAGACGCCCTCGCCACACGCGGGCGAGACGCCCTCGCCACACGCGGGCGGGACGCTCACGTCACAGGAGAGCGCCGGCTCGGCGCTCGGCTTGGCCGCCAAGGCCCGGCGCAGCGATTCGCTCGCTTCCTGGACGCTCGGACCGCCGCCGCGCCGGCTCGCCGGATCGGCCAGTTGTTCATGGGCACAACACAGCGCCGTCGCCACAGCTTCCAGGGCGGCCGACGGATCCGCCACCGTCTGCTGGTAAAGTCCCTGCATCGCCTCCAGCGACAGTGCCAGGAGCGGTTCGACCTGGGCGGGAACCTGGCTGGCCGGCTCCAGCAGGCCTTCAATGGCCGAACCCAGACGAACGATCTCGTCCTTGTCGGCCGGCTCGGCCGCCAGCACCTGGGCACTGAGCCCGTCGAGTATCTCGGCAGCGTCTTGTTTGTTTTCCATGCTCATTCCTTGCTCTGGTTGTCCGCTGGGCGAAGGTCAGTCCGCATCCGCGGTGTGGCGATCAGGCGACGAACCCGCCGCTCTTGCCTGTGGAGATGCCCACCCACAGCGGGCCCAGTTCGCTGGCGAATCCCATCTTCGCCGAAGGCCCGCCGTGCTGAAGAAGGACCTGGAGGTTCTCCGCCCGCATGACGGTCGGCAGCGAGATGTTCACCTTGATGTTCTTGGCGTCCAAAATGTTCTTCACGCTTCCGGCCAGCATGTTGGCCACCTCGCCCACGGCATCGCCCATGTCCGGGCTTTCAAACGGGACCTCGAATCCGGCGAACTTCGCCACCAAGGCCGGCGCGGTGCCCTTGGGCAGACCGATGAACACCGCCAGCTCCGCATCCCCCATCAGCGAGATGACGCCGATAATGACTTCGTGAGTCGCCACCTCGCCGTCATTGCCCAGAGGCTGAATCGAAATCCCGCAAATGGCTTGCAACGTGTCGCCGATCGCCTGTTGAAGACATTCCTTGTACATCGCAAACGATTCGGTGGTTAAGGCCGTAGCCATGGATATCCTTTCCTATTACATCGCCCATGCGGGCTATGCGAGTTTGTCGGCCAACCTGCCGAAAAATCCCTTGGGTTTCTTTTGGGAGTCGCGGAGCTTTTCAAAAAGAGGCTCCAGCTTCTTCTGAAGCACCTCGACGGTAAAAGGCTTCACGACGTAGCCGTCCACGCCGCATTGATCCAACGCCTCCTCCACCCGAGACATGGTGCCCTCGGTGGTGATCATCACGATCGGCACGTGAGTGGGGGCCGTTTCGCGAATCTTCCGGACCAGCTCGATGCCCGTCATGTTGGGCATGTTCCAGTCCACAAACATCATCTGGACGACCGCCGGGTCAAACTTGGTCAGCGCGTCCTGACCGTCGACGGCCTCGGTGAACATGAAGTCCGCCAGCTTGCTCGCCATCAGCGACTTCATCACCATCTTCCGCATGATCCCGGAGTCATCCACTACCATCGCGTGCATGTCCATTTAGCAGGTCTCCTTATTCTCTTCCGACCGCTTGGGCCGGCTGGATCAAACCAAGGGATTCGATCTGGTTACGCAATTTTTCGTGGCCGACAGGCTTCACGATGTAGCCGTCGCACTGTTGGCGGAACGATTGGAGGATGTTCTTCGGATCGTTCAGTGAAGTGGTCATGAGGATCTTCACTCCGGCCTTGCCCCAGATTCCACGTTGAAATTCAGTCTTGCGCACCTGGTCGAGCACGCCTTGGCCGTCCAGGTTGGGCATCTGGATGTCCAGGCACAATAACGTGTACGGCCAGCCGTCGTGGATCGCCTGCTCGAACACGCGCATGGCCGCCAGGCCGTCGCCGGCCGAGTCGCAGGGACCGTATTCTTCCAGGAGCCCCTGCAACAGGCAGCGAGACGTGGCATCGTCGTCCACCGCCAGCGAGCGGAGGCCCGACTGTCCCGTGCCTTGATCGAAGCCGCCCTGAATGGCGGCAAGCCTGAACTCCTCAAACTCGCGTTCCATGTCCGCCAACAGTGATAGGGCGGGCGTGGCATCACTTGGCGTAGCGTTCGCGAGTTTCCCCGCGCACGCCGCCAACCGAGCGGCGCTAACGTCGCACGAGGCGCCTTTGAGGCTCTGGGCATGGAATCGCGCCTGGCCCAAATCAGCGTCGGCCAGGGCCTCTCGCATCAGGCGAAGGCGGTTACGCGTGTCGCGTAAAAACACACTGACGATCTTGCGCGCGATCTCCTTCCTGCCGCTCAAACGCGCCAGCAGCGACTGGCTGTCGAAACTTGGAATTCGTTCGCCCGTATCGGATACCGGACTCATAGGTGTACTCATGGTAATTGCCCTCGCTCCTGTAGCGTAATTCCAATGCTCCCCATTCTGCTGCCTGGGGCGGATTGTTTTCCAAAACGGCCCCCGGTCGCCAGGCCCAAGGACGGAGTGCGTCCTTGGGCCTGGGCCAAGCTGGAAGCCAGTCACCCAGCCAAGCTAGAACTTGGCCAGTTCCTGTTCGTTTTCCATCGGAATCACGTCTTGCGGGTTGACCTTGCCGCTCGCCCACGATCTGGCCGGACTGGCCACCCCGCCGGGCATCTTGTCTTCGATGTTGGGCTTGCGGGCCGAGGGCTTCTTGGCCGCGCCGGCGGACTTGCCCGCATCGTGGGCAAAGTGCGCCTCGCGATCTTTGGTCACGCGGGACGAACCGCCCGAGACCGCCTTGCCGGATCCGCCGGCCATGGCGCTCAGTTCGGCCACCATCTTGTTGAGTTCCTCCGCCTGGGCCGACAATTCCTCGCTGGCGGCGGCCGATTCCTCGGCGTTGGCGGCATTCTGTTGCGTCACCTGGTCCATCTGTCCGACGGCGGTCGAGATCTGGTCGATGCCCTGGGACTGCTCGTTGCTGGCCGCGGCGATCTCGCCGATCAGGTCGTTGACCTTCCGGGCGGCCTCGCCGATCTCGGTCAGCGAATCGCCCACTTCCTTGCTGATCTGCACGCCGTTGTTGGAGTTCTTGACCGATTCCTCGATCATGGAGGCGGTGTTCTTGGCCGCCTCGGCGGAACGCTGGGCGAGGTTTCGGACTTCCTCGGCCACCACGGCGAAGCCCTTGCCCGCCTCTCCGGCCCGTGCGGCTTCCACGGCCGCGTTCAGCGCCAGCAGATTGGTCTGGAAAGCGATCTCGTCGATCGTCTTGACGATCTTGGCGGTCTTGTCGGAGGACTGCTTGATGTCGTCGATGGCCTGGCTCATCCTGACCATGGCCTGCGTGCCTTTTTCGGCGTCGGCCTTGGTGCTGGCGGCCAGGTTCTTGGCCTCGTTGGCGTTGCTGGCGTTCTGCTTGGTCATCGAGGCCATTTCCTCGACGCTGCTGGTGGTCTCCTCGATGGCGGCCGCTTGCTCGCTGGCGCCCTGGGCGAGGCTCTGGCTGGCGGAGGAAACCTGCGCGGCCGCCGCGGCGGTCTGCTGAGACCCGGCCAACAGCGAGGCCGCGATCCGCGTAATGGCTCCGGTCAGGGACCGAACAATAATGAGTGCCAGGAACGAACCGACCAGGATGGCCACGATGATTCCGCCGACCATCACCTGATTATTGGCGGACACCGCGTTCATCGTCTCGGTCGATGACGCCTTGACTTTGGCGCTGGCGGCATCCAACTGTCCCGAAGCGATCTTGAGCAACTGATCGTATGCCGGGGTCCGTTCCTTGTCATTGGCTTGCACCTGTTCGCTGATCGCCGACAAGGCCGCCAGGCCCGTCTGATATTCGTCCACGCAGGTCTTGACGTCGCCCAGCAGAGACTGGTTTTTGTCCGTCTTGGCCGTGGAGTCCATGCCCTGGATCAGGGATTGCACTTTGGCCAGCTCTTCCAGCGCGGCCTTGCTGTAAGCGGGGGTCTTGAGCGTGATGAAGTTGCTGGCGTTGGCGCGGATCACGCCCGCGGACAGGGCCAGGGAGGTTGCGGCCTCATTCTTCTTGAGCCGGTCGGCCAGCGCCGTCTTATCGGCGCCGACAGTCTGGATTTCCTTGGCCAGGGAGGTTTGCTGATCGACGGCAAAATTGCCGATGGCTTGAGTCATCTTGGGGCCGACCTGTCGGATTTTCGCCCCTTCGGCCTGGAATTTTCGCTGGAGCTGGAAGTCCTCATTGAGCAGCCGACTGTAGGTGGTGAGCGAACTCTTGAG
>CAZYDC010000155.1:0-3526 GCA_964646065.1 uncultured Planctomycetaceae bacterium
CAGGTGATTCAGATCTATGTAGATACATCCGCCATTGGCCGGGAGGAATTTGCGGCCGTAATCCTGGGCGTACTGCCAATATCTGTAGAGGCCGGCGGCGCCGTAGCCGTCGCGCCCCAAGTCCTTGCCGAGGGGTTTGCCGGGACCGTCGTATCCATAGGACGGTGCGGCACCGTAACTCCAGAGGGTCGAGCCGGCCGCCGTCGGGCGGGAATGCCCTGACACTTGGGCCAGCAGGGCGCCGGCCGCCTCGCCGCCGGTGTCCTGGGAAGGTGCGCGGTCGCGGCGGATAATGAAATTCCCCAACTCCACGTCGGATCCGCAAAGCTTTGGGACGACTCCGTCGCTGCCGGCAGGCTGGTCAGGTTGGCTGGACATAGGGCATCTCCAACGGCGCGGGCATGGCCCGCGTTGAGGGCTCAACGAGGTACTGGCGCGGCCGGTCGACTCGACGCGGGATCGACTCGACCGACACCACGTCAACATCCGTCGGCAGGTCGGGCAACTGGTTGCGAACGTTGTGGACCGTGATGTTGGTCGCCAGGCGGTCCATGGCCGATGCGATGCCCTCCTCGATGTCGCAAACAGCCAACCCCCGCCGGCTGCCGCGGAGCTCGCGCTGGTAGGCCGCCAGTTTGGCCGCCCCGCAGATCTGCTGGAAGAGACGCCCGCAGGCGAAATCCCTGGCCGAGACGACCCTTGTCTTGCCATCGCGGAACTTCAAGCGGCACAGTTCGGCATACGGGGAGTTGGGGCTGTAGATCTTCGCCACCGCCGTATCGATGATTTCCAGTCGCGTCGCCGAGGCCAGCGTCCCGTTGGGGCAAAACGGCAGCGAAGGACGCAGATGAATCGAAAATATCGCCTTCGCCCCCTTCATGTCGGGGGGGCGGACCTGGATCTCGTGGTCGGAAAGCCGCTGCAGCAGGGCGCTGTCGATCAGGTCCTTCCGGTTGGTCGTGGCAACCACGGCGACACCCTCCCTGCCGGTAAAGCCGTCCAGTTCCGCCAGCAGGGCATTGAGCGCTTTGTCGGAATAGTGCCCTTGGACATGTCCCCGGACACGGCCGGCGCAATCGATTTCGTCCAGGAAGAGAACCGACAACGAGCCGTCCTCGGTGGATTTCCGCAAGGTCGAAAACAGGGACCGGATGTTTTTTTCAGTGTTGCCGACCAGGCAGCTTTCCCATTCCGCGGGCTTGACCACATAAAACCGGGTGGTGCGCCCCGTCATGCGGGAGATCTCCGAGACGGCGGCCCGGACCATCAGCGTCTTGCCGCAGCCCGGCTGGCCTACCAGCAGCACACTCGAGCGGCCGCACAATTCGTATTCCGCGGCCTTGGCGGGGTTCACCAGAACCGCCGACAGCACGGCCAGCAGCTTCCTCATGTTCTCTTCCTGTCCTCCCACGGCATCCAGCGGCACGGCGGGGACTTCGCCCAGCATGTACTGCTTTGCCTCCGACCCTTCGACGCGGTCAAAGGCAATGCGGGCCGCGGAGTCCCATCGCACGCGATCCCCCGCGTTGAGCGGCACTCCGCCCAGGGAGGCGGCCATTTCCGCCTCGACGTCCTCCTCCTGGCTCTTGAGGATCACCGTGCCGCGCGCGGTGGTTTCCACGACCGTTGCGATCTGGCCGGCAGGGCGGCATCGCCGCGGGCTGCAGGCGACAATCGCGGAAAGCTCGCGGTTAAGCAGGACTTCGCATCCCTTGGCCAGGGAATCGGTCGGCACTTTGTCCCACACGCCCACGACGCGCCAGGTATTTCCCTGGAAGACCAAGGCACTTCTCTGCGCAGGGTCTCCGTGGTATCCCATGAACACCGCCGGATACCATGCCTTGCCCAGCAGTTCCTCGATCTTCTGTCGCAACTGCTCAACGCAGAACCTGGCTTCTTTGAGCCCGGAATCCATGCTATCGAAACGCCGCAGCAATTCCGCGAGGATCGCTTGGGCCGTTTCCGGAGAGCGGGCGTGCAGGTCCGCGATCATTTGGCACTTCTGCTCGACAGGCGGCGCGTCTTCTCCGGTTGCCAGGAGCTTGTCGAGTATCATGGATGGGGGCATGTTAACGGATCGTTGCATGGTCATTTCCTCGTAGTGCTGTGAATGCTTTGGGCAGCGGTGCGTCGATCACGTGGAAATCCCGCCGTGCGATTGTTCCGGATCGCCAGCCAAACATGGTCCAGGACATGCCGTTCTGCGGCGAATCCGTGATGAGCAGCGCCAGGCTGTAAGCACGCGGAAAGACCGTGCGGTGGAGCAGCAGGTCCTCCTCGCTCAGAAACGGCAGCGCAGGCCGTCTTCTGAGAGCCGAATCCTTACCCTCGGAAGGAGCTTCCTGCTTGGAAAATGAGTGGGAATGCCACCACCCCAGCCATACTTCATTTTGACCGCGCGAGTTCACCTCCGCCTGGACGTCGCTCCAGGTGTCGGGGCTGAACGACAGTCGCATCACTTCGGAATGGGCGTGCGCCGGTATCTGGGCGGTAATTTCCAGGAAGACCTCCGCGACGGCCGGATCACGGCGCACGTGGCCGACCAGAACGCCTCCGCATTCCAGGGCGCCGGCTTGTCTTGTCAGTACGGAAGCCCCCTGGGCGACCTGCCAGGGAACGAAGACCGGGACGTCATCGTCCGCACCTGTTATGAACGACAGTGCGCGACCCGTGTAATCCGCCAACAGGGCCGGAGCGATGGGAACAGGCGTGGCCACCCGCTTCATGGCAAAACGCGGCGACGAAGGCGGGGGGGTTGGCTGTTTTGCCAGAGCCAGGACGCGATATTCAAACAACTCGCCGGGCTGAAGGTCGCCGCTTTTCACGAACCGGTCAGCGGCACGCTGGGCCTGGACGCGGAAGTAGTCGATGGATACCTGAAGCGAATCCGATCCTTCGTCACCCGAGATCGCGGTCGCGCGCAGGCCGCAGATGAACGAACCGGCCGCCGGATCGCTCCACTGGGGCTCGATTCGAATGTCCGGCGGTTCATCGAAATTGGCGCGGGCACTTCGGCGCACCAGGTCCAGCGCCAGGGCTTCCTGGAGCGGCGCCCAATCCGGGTGGATCGGGCCCCGCCCCAGCACTGCCCCGGACTGCCGCTTGGACAGCTCCAGAACGTATTGATATTCATCTTCACACATGGACAGACTCCTTTCGCTGCCGGCACGGACTCGGGACGCCTGGCGGAATTGGCGACACAGGCCATTCCGCCAGGCGATCCCGCGATGCCCGCCCCGCGGACCCTCGCCGCCGCGATGGCGGATGGCGAGCCGCCGGCGCCGGATCAGCCGGCATCGATGCTCGGCTGGAGGATGCAACGCTCCCCCTGTTCGATGACATTGCCCACCACGTCCGCTTCGTGCAGAATCGCGCCATCGCGATCTCGTCGAAGCGTGTGGCTGACAGGGTTGCCCTCGCCGTCGTTGGGCGGCAGCTGCATCATCGCCAACAGGGAGGGCACGACCTCGCCCACGGAGGCATCGATCGGGCATGCCTTCACGGTGGTCGCTTCCTGCCCGCTGAC
>CAZYDC010000155.1:3536-10180 GCA_964646065.1 uncultured Planctomycetaceae bacterium
GTATCGCTCATAAGACATCTCCTCTTTGAAACATGTTTCCTTGCACTCCGATCACGGGGACCACCCCCGGATCGTCAGATACTTTTCCGCGACCTCCGGGCAGGCCAGGGCCGGCAACTCGCGAATCGTCATTCGCGTTGCCACCGAAAGGGCCGCCAGCAGGTGATTCAGGGCGGCCGCCGAGGGCGCGGGACCGAGTTGTGCCTCCAGCACGGCCGACTGGCCCTCCGCCCCTGCATGGACCGCCGACCGGACCCACCGTACGCGCCCGGCAAGCCGCAGCAGCACCGAGCCGACGGCCTGGCGAGACAGGGACGAAAGGCCTTGTTGTCCCAGGGGCAATTCCACGGTCGCTCGGACGCGGCAACCAGGAAACAGGATCGCCTGTGCGTACGAACCCGGAACATCCAACGGCACCGCGATTCTCCCCTCGGCTCGCCCATTCCATGGCCAGCCGGCGAGGTGGCATAATCCCGGGAGATCGACCTCCTGAGCGGGACCCTCCGGCGCGGCCTTACCTGCGCGATTGCTCCTATCGCCGCGCAGGTTCTCCATGGCTTCTTCGAGATCATCGACGGCCTCCCGCACCCTCGCGGCTGATACCGTCGTGCCTGCCTCGTCCGCCTCGTTGTCGCACGCTTCGCCCTCCAGCCACAGTTCCCGCAAGGCCGTCACTCTATCGCTGCCGGGCGGCAGGACGAACTTGGCAGCCCCGGCCAAGTTGCCGTTGACTATGAGCAAGTCCCAGGCGCATCCTGGCGCCGCCGCACCGTGAAATCTGCCGGCGGGGGCCGTGGTCGTAAACTGGAGCCAGCGATCTTCCGCGAGTTCCACGATTACCGCAGGTTCTCCCGCCCGCCCGCCCGCCAGCGTCCAGTACCCGGGGCGGACGGCCTGCGCCTCCATGCCAACCACGCTGTTTAAGGCAGCGATGAGGGTGTCATGGCGGATGGGTTCCTGACATGCGATCATCACAGTCCACCTCCGCTGGTTTTCAAATGTAATTCGATGTTCAGTTTTCTTCGCTTCAGCGGCCGCGCGTCGGCCGGGAACAAGTGCTGGTGGTTAATGGCCCATTGGCATGCATCCTGGTTGAGTCCGGCGTGCGACGCCCACCTGCGATAGCTGATTACCCCATGCAGTTGGTAGAGGATCTCCACCAGCGGCGTTCCCGGCCGGAGGAATCGCTCGCCTACGCAGATGTGCGGGACGCGGATATTCGGGTGGAACACATTCCCCGGCTGCAGCCACGTGAGCACCTGATAGGTGCTCGCCTGGCGAAGATAGTCGTCCGGGAAGTAAACGCCGACATCGAATTGATTGTGCCGGACCACCTGCCCATCCGGGAGCTTCGCATACCCGAAGCAGGCAAATCGAGCGATAAAGTGCTGGGCCGGACCTTGGCCTCGCGACATCGGCTGCAGTTGCAGCAGGTCGCTCGCCGCGGCGAGCGCCACGCCTTCTTCGGCCTGCTTCTCCAGAAATCGCTGCAATATCCGGTCCATGGTCAGCCTCGCATCTCCGTTGGGTTGACTGCCAGTTCGACGCACTGCTCGCGGTGGGCGCCGCTTAGCCGGACGACGTCGCCCGCTCTCAACCCCAGTCGCGTCAGCGGCTGCTTAAGCCAGGCCGGCCGTGCCGTCGCCAAATCCAGGCGGGGCAGCATGTGGAAGCCCACCGGCTGCCGCTCGGCGCCGCACAGCCGGCACTGTCGCAGCCGGCGGCTGATGCGGCCGTCCAATCGCAACACCGGCGACTGCTGGCCGCATCCGCGGCAAGCCAGCCGCGTGACCCACGACCGGGCTTCAACGGCCAAGGCGGCGGGTGTTTCTTCGATCATCGCCGCGCCGGCGGCAGCCAGCTCGCCGAGCGTCGTCGCGGCGGCCTGGCGGATTGGCCACTCACGATGATCGAACCGGCACGCGGGATTACGCCGCGGGATGTTCACGTACAGGTGACCGCACACCGCTTCGATCACAATCTGCCGGCTGGCAGGGGAGCGTTGGCCTCCGCTTTCCAGAAGTTTCCCGCACTCGATGGCCTGGATCGAGGCCGCCAGTCCGCCCAGGGCCGAGCCGGGTTTACTGCTGGGCGCTTCGCGGATCTCGCCGGCACACGAATGCGACTGGCCGAGGGATTCGTAGTCTTTTTCTCCCCAGGCGCATTCAATGCATGCGCCTTCAGGGCTCGGTGCGTACACGTCGACGCGGGCCATCAGCCCGTCGGCGCGGATTCCGGCATCCACGTACGCCTGCCCCAGTCGCCGGGCGATCCGATTGATGGAGGCGCGAGTCGCCTTGGAATCCACGCAACCGCAAATCACGTCGGCGCGAAGTGCCCCCCAGGGCACGTTCTCCACCCGATCGACGATGGCGGTGACCTCCAGGCCCGGGCGAATGTCTCGCAGCCGCCTCGCGGCGGCCTGTGCCTTGGCCAAACCCACATCGGTCGCCGTGATCGACTGCGATTCCAGATTCCCCGGCGTGTAAACGTCGGGGTCGACACAGATCACTCGCCGGATCATCGGCATGCGGCCGATGTGACCCAGAAGCTGCGAGCCGATGTTGCCCTGCCCGATCACCGCGATCGTCTTGCCGTCTTTCATGTTGTCCCGCTTACCGCTCATTCACAGTCCTTCCGGGCTCCACTGGTACTGGCCGTCCATTGCCGTCGGGTGTCCGCACATGGCGCACTTGTCCGTGTTTGTCCAGCAGGGCAGGTCCTTGCTCTGGTCGTGCCATGCGGAGCATTTTGGACATCTCACCACCGGCGCCCCTCGTTCAATGTCTGTTTTGCACCGGGCACAGGGGGTCGGCTGCTGCTGGTCAAAGGGCACAACCTGAGGCAGCGACTCGGCCGAAAAGACCACACAAGACTCCCGCGCGCCGATGCGGATCACATCCCGGTCGCGTAGGACGCGGATGCCCAGGAGCAGGGGGTCGCCGTTGACCCAGACGGCAGCGCCGGCACGGGCGAGCAGGACTCGATCCGCCCCTGGGCCCACGGGCAACACCACCATAGGGGAACGGGCGGACACTTCTTCGACGGCGGGACGCTCGGGATCGTCCGTCAACGTCACCGCTTTTCCGTTCAGGGGAACCGGACACCACCGTTGTTCCAGGTCGTCATGTATCCACAGCACTGCCATAAACGCACTCTAGCTGGGGTGACAAACAGAAGTCGAGATAGCGTTGTGATGTGGCGAATCAGCGAGCAGCCGGGTTAGTGATTTAGTCGCGCCAGCGCGATTGAGGCGGTCATAACCTCATGCGAGGATCGCTAATTCGCCGGGTCGTCATGAAGGAAAAATCGAATATCTTATGGCTTGAATACTCACCGTAGTCGAGGGCGAGGAGCTACTGATCTCGCTCCGCTTGCGTCATGCCCAGCGTGCCCATCAACCGATACAGCGCACCTTTGTTCCGACCCAGGAGGGCCGCGGCCTCGGACATGTCGTTGCCGGTCTGGTCTAACGCATTCTGGATTGCTGCTCGCTGGGCGTTGGCGACGGTCTCGTCGAGTGTGCCGGCAGGGCGGCGTCGGGCGATGGCGAGGTCTGGCGGAAGGTGGCAACGGCGAATGGTTCCCCCGCGGCAGTGTCGCCAGCCGTATTCTATCCATCGCAGCAGGTCGCTGATGTTGTCCGGGTGCTGCGCCTGCCGCAGAAGCCCCATTGCGGCCGGCTCGAACTGCGGCACGAGCTTGGCCCAATCGCCCTGGCCCCCCGTCTGGCGGCAAACGATCCGCCGGAGAATATCGTGGCAGATCAACTCCACGTCCTCCGGTCCGCGCTGGGCCAGGGAGGGAATGCGCACATGCCGTTTGGCCAGTTTGACGGCCAATTCATCGATCAGTCCGCGATTGCGCAGCTCCTCGGGCGGCCGGGTGGAAGTCGCCAGAATCCGCACATCGTGTTCGACCAGGGCTTGACGATCGACCCCGATCACCGGGTTCTTCATCCCTTTGGAGCTGCTCAACAACAAACGCGCGACCAGTTCTTCCTGTAACGCGGTCGGCAGCCGCTCCACGTGATGCAGCACCAACAGTCCTTCCTCGGACTCATCCAGATACGGGCCAAGCTGGTCCACGGCCTCACGCCCGCCGCCAAACCGCCGCCTGGTTCCGCCGATGTAATAATCTCTAAAGAAACTTCCACAGGGGAGCACGACCAGCGGCGCCTGGGGGGCCACCTGCCGCCAGAGCGATTGGATCAGGTGCATCTTGCCCACCCCGGACTCGCCGCTGACCATTCCGTAGGGCAGGCGGATGATCCGGCCCATCTCCTCGACCGCCTCGCGAAAACAGGTGCTGATGCCGACGATCCCCTGGGCATCTTCCTTCGGATCGGTCGCCAACTTTGCCTCCGCGTCAACCTTCACTTGTCGTGCGATCTGACCCACCAGCGCGGCCACGCTCTTTACCCACAGGCCCTTGGGGTCGCATTGGACATAGTGTCGCACGATCGGATGGTCCAGAATCTGGGTGATTCCCGCCGCCGTCGTCTGCCGGGTCACGTAGACCACCTGTGGCCGTCTGGCGGGCGTCAGGTCCGCCGCCTGCTTCACAAGCTGCCCGATCCAGGGGGACTTCCCCGGTTCCGCATGTTCATCATCCAGCACAATCACGGCCGCCCCGCGCGCATCGCCGGCAAGACGCTGGATAATCGACTTGCCCTCCCCGACCGGCAGAGTGTGCAACTCGATCCCTTTGTCCCGCAGCAAGGCCGCCAGCCGGCGCCGCCTGGCGGCCAGTTGCGCCGGCGTCAGCTTCGTCTCGAACGCCACAAAAAACGCTGTCGTGTCCGTCATGTGGGCCCATTATAAGGACGCGACCGGCGCTGGCAATTGTCTTCCCGGGGAATGGTTGGACCACCGTCCAACGCAAGTTTCAAAAAGAACCACATTGGGAGCACCCAGCATGGCCGCCCAGAGGGGCATACTCCGGCTGTCGCTTAAGAGGGATTTTGCTTGGGCAACGAACACGACGCGAAGGTGCCGACGCGCAAAGGGCGAGAGCGTAAACAGGAGCGTAATGGGGAAGAGCGTGCAAGTGGCTACAAAGGAAGCTCTCGCAAGTTAATTGACTTGCAAGAGCTTCCAAGAGCGGGCCATGAGAACCGCCTATTCGTTACTTCTTGTTCAACAGATTCTCTATTCTTGTCTTGGCCTCAATGGTGGTCGGCTGATTCCATTCAAGTTCCAGCGATTTCTTGTATTCCGCCAGCGCGTCGGCTAACTTGCCCTTGCCTTCCAGATACTTCCCGAGCACGTTGTGCGCCTGGTAGTTCTTCGGCATGGCGGCAACCCAGCGTTGGCATAGCGTATTGAACGCCTCGATGCCATCGGTTTGTGCTCGCATCTCCGTGATCGGCATCCAGGCCCCGACATTCTGGTCGTCGGCCTTGAGCGCCTCTTCCAGCTTCGTCAAGGCCTGGACGTCCTTCTTGGCCTGCCTTAAGGCCATTGCCTCCTGCAGCAGCGCCTGCGACTTCTTTGGGGTCTTTATTCGGCGCGGGCTGGGCTGCCGCCTCGGACCGCAACACCGCGGTCACGGCAAGGTGCGCCAGGAACCGGCATTCGTCCAGCGGCAATCCTTTGGTGGTGATCACGACGTTGGCGACTTCCTTCTGCGGACATGGATTCACCCAGAGGGTCGAATAAACTCGCGTTATCGGGTACATGGCGCAGGCACCCTTCCAGGCCACCGTCGTCGTGGCGCCCTCCTCGTCGGGGAACTGGTCGAAACCGTAATTCCAGTCGCCGAAATTCGTCTCGTTCAGGGGTATCGAGACGCTGCTGCCGTCGGTGTAATGGACCTCGCGCCAGCCGTAGACCGTAAGCCCGGGGGTGAATCCACCGGTGCTCAGGAAGTAGATCCCGGCCACGGCCTGCGGATCAGGAAGTTCTTGACCGACGCATCGCCGGCCACCGCCGCAGGTCTTCCAGGCCAACGGCCCAAACCATCACTCAGCACGGTTGCAGCGCAGAACGGCGGATGGTGCCGGGCGATGCCTTCTCGGCGTGGTGCAGGAACCGGTCAAGGATCACCGAATGCGTACTATCGGTTCGGCTATTGGCCGCGAGTGATTTTGCGACTCCGTCCCGCGGCGGTGTCACGTAGCGTATCTACGGCCATTGCCGGCCCGTTTCCTTGATCGGGGGTGGAGTCTTTTCTTGGAACAAAACGTTTGCCATACTCGGCGAGGCGACTCGCCGCGTGGTTGAAAAACATTCGATAACCGCCGCACAGGTAGTTGAGGCCGATCTCGCCGTCCGGCGTTCGCACGAAGCGACGTTTGGGGCATTCGCCGTAGCAGGCGAACAGGAACGGGCATTTCCGGCAGAATTGAGGCAACGTGGTTTGCTTGGCCTCGCCAAACTTTCGTTGCCGCGCGGAACGCACCATGTCGCTGAGCGAACTGTCGTTGATGTCGCCCACGCAGTATTCGGGGTGGACGAAGTGATCGCAGCTATAGACCTTGCCGTCCCGCTCCATCGAAAGCGCCCTGCCGCACACCGGGCTGGAAATGCACATGTGGGCCGGCCCGCCCGCGAACTGGCTGCTCCAGGAATCAAACCAGTTGGTGCGGACCGTTTCCCGGTCCTTGGCCCACCAGCGGTCGAACAGGCGGCACAGGAAGTTGC
>CAZYDC010000156.1:0-10143 GCA_964646065.1 uncultured Planctomycetaceae bacterium
CCGAAAAGACCAGGAACCCCATGAAGGTCATGCCGGACTCGTGTTCCTTGGCGATATTGGTTTGGTCGCCCACGTCCCGGCAGGCCAGGGCCAGCACGCGGAGGCCATCGTCACTCAACGCCTTGAAACGCTCCTGCAGGCCGCCCATCACCGTACCGATATCGACGACGGTTCCATCGGCCTTTTGGGCCGACGTGCAGGCTTCCAGGACGTTCTTCAACGCGCCCTTGGTGATTATCCGGTGTGCGTCCCCGTCGTCCACCAGTACGCTCAGCCGTTTGCGCAGGAAGTCGTACGGAATCTCGTCGAGTTTGCGGTACTTGGAGATGTCCGGTTTCGCGTGGCCGCGGATGGCCTCGTCGATGGGGCTCGCGAAGCCGGTCTCATAGGCCGAATTCAGGTAAGCCCAAAGAAAAACGCTCTCGCTGTCCTTTCCGTCCAGGTCCAGCGAGGACATCAGGCGGAGCTGGCCCTCCGTGAGCGTGCCGGTCTTGTCGGAGCACAAGACGTTCATGCTGCCGAAATTTTCGATCGAGGCCAGGCGCCGGACAATGACCTTTAGCTGGGCCATCCGCCTCGCGCCGTGGGACAGGTTGACGCTGATGATGGCCGGCAGAAGCGAGGGCGTCAGCCCGACGGCCAGAGCCATCGCAAACATGAATGCTTCAAGGACCGGGCGATGGAAGTAGACGTTGATCGCGAAAATAATAATCACCATGACCAGCGTGACCTTCATCAGCAGGAATCCGAACTGCCGGATGCCCCGCTCAAACTCCGTTTCCGGCGGGCGCAGGCTCAAGTGGTCCGAGATCTTCCCGAATTCTGTCTGCCGGCCGGTCGAAGCGACCACGGCCTTGCCGCTCCCGCTGACGACGTGAGTGCCCATGAACAAGGCGCTGGTTCTTTTGGCCAGCGGGGTGTCGGCCGGAACAGGCTCCGAGGATTTCTCCGCCGGATACGTCTCACCGGTCAGCGTGGCCTCATCGACAAACAAATCCCTGGACTCGAGGACACGGCAGTCGCCCGGAACGCTGCTGCCCGCCGAGAGGATCACGATATCTCCCGGGACCACCTGCTCCAGCGGAATTTCAACCGTGGCGCCGTCCCGAAGCACCTGGGTCTTGGTCTGCACGGCCGCCAGAAGCTTGGACACGGCGCTGGCCGCGCCGTATTCCTGCCAGAAGCCCAAGAGGCCGCTGACCAGGACGATCCCCAGAATGATCTCGGCATCGGCGTGGTCCTCCAGGTAAAAGGAAAGTCCAGCCGCAAAGAAAAGAATGAGGATGATCGGGCTTTTGAACTGCCCCAGAAGCAGCCACAGCGGCCCCGAGCGGGTCGGAGGCTTCAGAAGATTGGGCCCGTACTGCGACAAGCGCCTGGCGGCTTCCGGTCCGCTCAGACCTTCCGGCGTCGCCTGCATCTGTTGCAGCAATTGGGGCGCTTGAATACTCCAAAATCCCGCTTGTGCTTGATCCATGGTTCGCCGCCATTATTTAAGAGCTAGAAATCCGCGCCGCGGACGCAAGAACGCAACACGGCCACTCACTATACTAAGGTACGCCTCGCTCCATCAAGGTTCGATTCGCAAGGGTACTTTCAATTTTCGGGAATTATGTTTGTCCTCAAAACGTCAAGGGGCGCCCCAACGCGCCGACCAGCAAGCTGGATTTTATGTCGGCTTGCCGATCGGCGACGCGCGGCCTTTGAAGAGGAAAGAATTCGGGCATTCAGATACTTGTCGAGGGTAAACGCAACAGTTGAAGTGCGGCCCGGTCACTTCCAGGAAACCGAAATGCCCCCGATTCGCAATTGGCCCTTGCGGCCGGAAGAGGAGAACCGCGGAATCCGCCGCAGGCCGCCCCAACCGCAGTCAGTCATGTCCGTCCCAAAATGATTGCCGGTTCAAAAATGATTGCGGACATACTTGACGGTTACGCTCGAACCCGATATAGTCTGTGTTGGCGGTTGTCGTTGCCGAATTTGAGTCTTGGCGATCCTGCCGGCTGGATCGTTGCAGTCGGTTTGTTCGCACATTGACAAGTTGATCCTGGAGAGGTGGCTGAGCGGCTGAAAGCGACGGTTTGCTAAACCGTTGTACGGCTTCATCGCCGTACCTCGGGTTCGAATCCCGACCTCTCCGTTGACGCCCGAAAAACCCTGTTTTCCCAGGGATTTTCGGGCGTTTTTATTTCCAGAGGCTTGCTCAATTGCATCCGTCTTCTGTGCATCGTCGTGCAACAAAACGCGAGAAAATGAGCCTTCCCGCGCCAAGTAAAACGCCGAGTTTTTTCCGCCGTTTTTCTGTCATTAACGCCCGAACGCCAGCCGTCCCCAGCCCGAAGGCCCGACTCCACCGCGATCCGTTTGGGCAACTGGTTCGTCCAACCCGCCAGCCTCACTGCGGAAAAGCAGTGGTTTCCATGCCACCGGCAGAGAAGGTAACGGCGAAAGGGCAACTCCGCACGCAGGACTTGCGATAAGCCGAGAACGCTCATGCTCCCGCATGATCGGAAGGCGGCCGCACTTCCTTGGGCGAATCTGCAATCTCCACAACGGCTGGGTGCTCCTTGCCGTCATCGACCAGGTGAATGCTATTGTCCGGTTGCTCCGTGCCGTCCAGAACCACGCGATGGACTTGTGCCGCCAGCGGACTCATCTTGACTACGCGGATGTGGTAGAACGTACTGCGATAGCGGTAATGCAGGGTGTATTCGTTCCAATCCTCGGGCAGGAGCGGCCAGAAGGTCAGCGTATCGACATCCAGCCGGAGCCCCAGCAAGTCCTCGACGAGAAGCCGATACATCCAGCCGGCCGACCCGGTGTACCAGGTCCAGCCTCCCCGGCCTTGGTGCCCCTTGGCGCTGTAAACGTCCGCCGCCAGCACGTAGGGCTCGACCTTGTACTTCGATGCCCGCTCATGCGAATCGGCATGACGAATGGGATTAAGCATCGAGAACAGCCGCCACGCCTCCTGGGCATTGCCAAGCCGGGCCATCGCCATGACGGCCCAGACGGCGGCGTGGGTGTATTGCCCGCCATTCTCTCGAACGCCGGCAACGTAGCCCCGGATGTAGCCGGGGTCCATCTCCGTGCCGTCGAACGGCGGCTCGAACAAACGAATCATCGCCGCATCCGGATCGACCAGTCGCGCAAGGGTTGTCTCCAGCGCCTGCCGCGCCCGATCGGGATCGGCTGCCTGGCTGATGACCGCCCAGGCTTGCGGCAGCAGGTCGATCTGGCATTGGGTGTTCTGGGCCGAACCCAGAGGCCTGCCGTCATCGAAGAACGCTCGCAGGTACCAGCGGCCATCCCAGGCGTTGGCGTCGATTCTTTCGCTCAGGCCGCGAGTTTCCAAGAGGCATTTCTGGGCGTAGGCGGTGTCGCCCCGCTTCTGGGCCAGCTTGGCGAAGGAGTTCAGCACGTCATAGAGGAAGAACGCCAGCCAGACGCTCTCCCCCGCGCCCTGGCGGCCGACGCGGTTCATCCCGTCGTTCCAGTCTCCGCTTCCCATGAACGGCATTCCGTGGGCGCCGTATCTCATGCCGCGATCCAGCGCGCGAACGCAATGGTCCCAGAGTGTGGCGCGGCGGTCGGAGACGCGCGGCAGGGCATAGCGGCTTTCCTCCCCCGGCTCCAGCGGGGGCGCCTCAAGGAACGCGGTTTGTTCGTCCAGGATGCCGGTGTCGCCCGTCACCGCGACGTACCGGCAGACGGCGTAGGGCAGCCACAGGTAGTCGTCCGAAATTCGCGTGCGCACGCCGCGCCCCGACGGCGGATGCCACCAGTGCTGCACATCTCCGTTTTGGAACTGGCGGCTGGAGGACAAGACCAACTGCTGCCGGGTGACCCACGGACACTCGTACAGCAGCGACAGGGAGTCCTGCAACTGGTCCCGGAAGCCGTAGGCGCCGCCCGATTGGTAGAACCCTGTGCGCCCCCACATGCGGCAGGCCAGGGTCTGGTACAGCAGCCAATGATTGACCAGCAGGTTCACCGACGCGTCGGGAGTCTCGACGTAGACTCCGCCCAGGTTGCGTTTCCAGAATTCCCAGACCTCTTCGAGCACGCGTCGGGCCCCGTCCACGCCGCCGTGCTGTGCCAGCAGGGACCGCGCCTGGTGTTCGCTGTCGGCGGCGCCGAGCACGAAAACGACCTGCGCCTGTTCTCCGGGCGGGATGTCAATATAGGCTTGGATCGCCGCGCAAGGATCGGCGCCGCTGCCGACCCGGTTAGAGAACTCCTTGCGGGTCATGGCCGCGGGCTTGGCAGGTGAACCGTTGCGCCCCAGGAACTCGGTTCGGCGGCCCGTGATCGTTCGCTGGGGATGGTTGCAGTGCAGAAAGGCGACGGCGCCGCCAAACTCCTGGCCGTAGGCGTTAGACGCGAAAATGGCCCCGGTCTGCGGATCGAGCCGGGTCACCACGTGCATGGCGTTGCGCTGGCGGCTCTCGCCCAAGACCCATTCGACATATCCGGTCAGGCTCAGCCGGCGGTTGCGGGCGCTGGTGTTGCGGATGTTGACCGCGATGAACTTCAGCGGGGCCTCCGGCGACACGTACACGAAGGTCTCGCTGAAGATGCCTTGCTCGCTGTGCTCGAAAGCGGTGTAGCCCAGTCCATGGCGCGAAACGTACGCGGTGCGGCCTCGGGCAGGCCCGGGCATCGGCGACCAAAAGGCGCCGCTCTCCTCGTCGCGGAGATAGAAGCATTCGCCGCTGACGTCGCTGACCGCGTCGTTGTACCAGGGCGTCAGCCGGAACTCGTGCGCGTTCTGGTACCAGGTGTAGGCCGCCCCGGATTCGCTGACGACCGAACCGAAGTTGGGATTGGCCAAAACATTGACCCACGGCGCGGGCGTGACCCCGCCCCGTTCCAGGACGACGACGTACTCGCGGCCGTCCGTGGTGAACCCGCCCCAGCCGTTGAAGAATTTTAGATCGCGGCGCGTAAGTTCGGGGGCATGGCGCGGGGCTCGCTCGGGCGGGCGCGTCGGCTTGAGCGGCAGCGCCTCCCACTCGGGGAGCACCTGACGGTCCAACTGTTCCGACAGGGTGCCCGCCCGGTCGCTCAGCACGATGCGGCTGACGGCCTGCAGAAGCAGCGTGTCCTCTTCGGGCACCTGGGCCACATTCCGCACGAAGATTCCGGCGGGCTGATCCAGGGCCTTGGATTCCGGCCCGACGTTGATCAGGCCGATGATCGCGTCCAGGAGGCTGTGACGGTATCCGGCATACGCCTCCGACAGAATGACCAGGTCGACCTTCAAGCCCTTGTGCCTCCAGTACGCGTGCGCCTGGATCATCTGGCGCACCAGGTCCAGGGCCGTCGGATCCGAAATCCGCAGCAGGACGATGGGCAGGTCGCCGGAAATCCCGTAGGTCCAGAGGGCGGACTGGCCCTTTCGATTGCGAGAGATGAGGCTGGCGCGGGCGCGCAGGCGGGGGTTGGCGTAGGCCAGGAAGCAGGCCATTCGCCCGAACAACTGGGCGTTGGCTTCGGTCGCCTGCAATTCGTGAAGCAGGATTTGACTGTGCATCCGCGCCAGTTCAAATACGCGGGTCGCCAGGTGCGGGTCGCAATACCGGTCCAACAGCGTCAGGGCCGCCGCCCGCTGGGGCGCCACGCCCCAGACGGCATCGATCGTGACGGACTGCCCCGGCTCCAGGCGAATCGTGCGCCGGACGGACATGATCGGATCGAGAGTCGGACCACAGGTCTCCGGGAATTCGCCGGACATGGCGGCCGGATTGGCTGTCGTTCGGCCGCGGCCCAGAAAGCGGGAGCGGTCGGTCTCGCAACTCACGCCTTGGGAAATGGGCTGACGATGCACAAACATGCCGTGGAAGAACAAGGGCCAGTTCTCCTCGGGCGACCGGGTTCGCCGCGTGCAGACGACAGCGGCCTTGGCGGGCAAGGCCTCCGCTTCGATGAACAGGCCGTTGAACGCCGGCTGTTCGGAGGCGTTGGGGCCGTTGAGCATCGCGACCTCCGCGTAGGAGGTGATCTCGATGTGGCGATCGCGATTCGAGAGGTTGGAGACAATCAGGCGCCGCAGTTCGACGTCGTCCTCGGACGACACGGCCACTCGCATGTGCAATTGAATGTCTTCCCGCGTGGCCAGGAACTCGGCGACTCCCTGGGAAAACTGGGCTTCGAAGCGGTCGAATTCGGCCCGGAGCGCGTCGGGAGCCGGCTGGGGCGTCGCGGACCAGAACGTTCCGGCATCCAGATCGCGCACGTACAGGAAGGTGCCCCAATGGTCGCGCGTGGCGTCTTCCTGCCACCGTGTCAGGGCCAGGTCCTGCCAGCGGCTGGCCCCGCTCCCAGCCACCGTGACCATGACATGGTAGCGGCCGTTGGAAAGCAGATGCACCTCGGGGACCGGCGAGTTGGCCGTCGTGAACGATCGGAGCGAAGTGTCGACCGACTCCGCGGCGTGCTTGAGATAGGGCTCCGCACTGGTCATTTCGATGCGAGTGCGCACCTCGGCCAGGGGGATCCGCTCTTGCAGGAGCAGTAGTGACGCACGAATTCGCGGGTCGCTTAAGAACCGCCCGTGCATGGGCTGGCTCAGCAGCGCCTGGTCCAACGCCAGCAGGCTCATTCCGCTGTGATGGGCCATGTGGCTGCGGACCAGGGAAAAATTTTGCCCGGGGGGCACGCGGTCGGGAGTGTAGTCGGCGGCCTCGTAGAAACCGTATCGCCCGAGGAACCCTTGTTCGACCATCGCTTCCAGGTTGGCACAGGCGGCGCCGGGGTCGATCATCATGGCCAGGACCGTGGCGTAGGGCGCCACGACCAGGTCATCGTGCAGGCCGTGCTTGAGTCCCATCCCCGGCACGCCGAAGGCCCGGTACTGGTAGGCCTTGTGCGAGTCGAGTTGATTGTAGCAGCTCTCGGAGATGCCCCACGGCACGCCGTGCCGCAACCCATATCGCTCCTGCCGCGCGACCGCCTCGCGGCAAGACTGATCGAGCAGGGTCGCGTCGTAGTTGGGCATGAGCAGCAGCGGCATGAGGTACTCGAACATGGAGCCGCTCCAGGATATGAGCACGGCGGCCCGGCCGCCCGGGGCCAGTTGACGCCCCAGGTGGAACCAGTGCTCCAGGGGCACCTGGCCGCGCGCGATGCCCAGGAAACTGCACAGCCGGGACTCCGACGCGAGCAGGTCGTAGAACCCCGGGTCTCTCTGGTGAGCGTCGACGTTGTACCCGATCGACAGGAGCTTGTGCTCCGGGTCATATAGAAAGTCCAGATCCATTTCCGACATTTCGCCGCACCGCTGCGCGAGGTCTTCCATCACCGCGATGCGTCCAATGGCATGTTCTCTGGCCAGTTCAAACGCGTCGCCGCCGGCCGCCTGTGCCGTCGGGGTAGAGTTCGCCGGGCCGGCCAGATCGCGCAGGGACGGTATCGAGTCGCCCAGTGGAAACGGTTGCGCTGTGGGTGACGCGGGCATCTTGCCCTCGTGTGTCGCGGACATCTTGTCCGCGTCTTTGTTTTTTCCGGGGGTGCTCCCTTGGGCCACGTCGTCCGGCGAGGCCAAGATGGCCTCGCCACACGCGGGCGAGACGCCCGCGTCACATTTCGATTGCAGCCACGGCGCCAGCCAATCCAGGTCGGCTCGCAGGTCTTCGCTCTGGCGGCGCACCGCGCCCAGCCAGTAGGCGATCTCGCTTTCCGGCGGCGCCATCGGCTCCATTTGCGCCGCCGCCGCCGCGAGCGCGGAAAGTGTGCCGTAGGCCGCGGACAAGGTGTCCCCTGCCGACCGCAGGAGCTCCATCTGCCCGACGACGGTTGTCCGCACGGCCTCCGGTGTTTCGGCATTCTCCGACCGCCGCAGTTCCTCCAGCACGATGCCCAGGACGTCCTCCAGCCCCTGTCGCCATCTGGGCGGCAGGATGGGACGGTCGCCCAACTCCGCCAGCCCCGTCTTCAGCGCGACCAGGACGCCTGAAAGGTTCCCGCTGTCCGCCGTGGACACGTAGCGCGGCGGGGCCGGCTCCAGCGTCTGCGTGTCATACCAGTTCAGGAAGTGCCCGCGGTGCCGCGGCAGTTCCTCCATCGTCTGGAAAGCCTTGCTCGTGCGATCCAGCAGCGTCCCGACGGAGACGTAGCCGAAATCCCACGCCGCCAGGTTGCTCAAGAGGGACATCCCCATGTTCGTGGGCGACGTACGGGGCGCCTCGCCGATAGGCGGGTCCTGCTGAAAGTTGTCGGGAGGCAGCCAGTGATTCCCCGCCGACGCGAATCGCGCGAAGTACTCCCACGTTCGCCGCGCGGTCTTGCGGAGGAAGAGCCGCTGGCGATCATTGACGCCGTCGCTGGGGGGCAACGTTGGGCGCCCCAAGTACCACAGGATCGCCGGCGAAACGAACCATGCGGCCAGCAGCAGGCCCTCAACGGCGATCGACTCCGGCGAGGCTTGCATGTCGCCGGACATCACGCGCCAAGCCAGCAACGCCGCGACGGCGGCGCTGGCGACCGGCGCCGTCCACATCGCCAGGAACGTGCTGGCCAGGGTGGTCCCCGCCCGGCTTCCGGCATCGGACGCTGTCTGCCACTCCAGCAGGTTCCGCCGGGTGATCAGGCGCCACTGGGTCCGGAGGATCTCGACCAGATAGATGGCGGCGTGGAACGGGGTCAGCAGCAGTTCCAGAAGATTGATCACCCAGCCGCGCAACTCTCTGATTCCGGCGTACGGCAGATAAGTGGACCAACTCAGGTGCCTGGGTTTGGAGGCCAACGTTCGCACCGAACGCAGGAAGTCCGGCAGAAAAAACACGCCCACGAGCATGGCGGTCCAGGTCCAGGCCGCGCTGGGCAGCCCGAACCACCCCAGCAGAAAGGCCGCCAGCATGGCCGCGGCGACCAGCGATCGTCGCAGGTTGTCCAGGATCAGCCACTTGGCCAGGATCGGCAACGGGTTCTTTCGCCGCGTCATGCCGGGCCCCGGCACGCCCGGCAGCAGCCAGCGGGCGATCTGCCAGTCGCCTCGGGTCCATCGGCGCCGGCGGTTGGCGTCGGCGAGGTAGCGTTCGGGATGATCCTCCAGCAGTTCCACGTCGCCCAGGAATCCGCATCGGGCGTGGCAGCCCTCGATCAAGTCATGGCTCAGAATCCGGTTCTCGGGGAACCGCGTGCTGACGGCGGTGTCGAATGCTTTGATGTCGTAAATGGCCTTGCCGACGAACTGGCCCTGTCCGAACAGATCCTGGTAAACGTTGGAGACTTCGCGGGTGTAGGGGTCCAGCCCGACATCTCCGGAGTACAGGCGAGCGAAGCGAGATCGCTGCGATTGCGGCAGTGAGACCGCCAGCCTCGGCTGGAGGATGCCGTAGCCCCGCGTCACGCACTGGTGTGCCGAATCGACGCAGGGGCGGTTCAGGGGGTGCGCGATGGCTCCGACCATCTTCCAGGCGGCCTGCGGGGGCAGTTGGGTGTCGGCATCCAGCACGATGGCGTACTGCACGCTGCGCAGCAGGGCGATGTCTCCCTCGACCAGCGAAAACGGCTCGGCCGCTCCCGTCACCACCAGGCGGTTGAAGTCTTCGATCTTGCCGCGTTTCCGCTCGAACCCCATCCATCGCCACTGGCTCGGATTCCACAGGCGGGGCCGGTGCAGGAGAAAGAAGACCGGGTTTCGGGAATCGGGTTTCGGGTTTCGGGAGTCGGCCTCTTGATCCCCGGTTCCGATTCCCGATTCCCGAATCCCGGATCCCGCGTATTTTGCGTTCAACTCCCGGATTCGCCCCAAGGCGCGGTCCAGCAGCGGCTTGTCTTCGGGCATCTGCTCCTGGTGAGCGTCGGGAAAGTCCGTCAGCAGGACCATCAGCAGGTTGGGGCTCCGATTGCCCAGGTATCGCAGTTCAAGACTTTCGACCAACTTGTCGACCGTGGCCGACGACGAGAGCATCGCCGGCACGATCACCGCCGTGCGATAGGCATCGGGAATGCCCTTGGCGAAGTCCATCCGGGGCAGGGGGCGGGGCGGCACCAACAGGCTGGCGCACCAGTTCACCAGCGACACGGCCGTTCGCGAGGCGACCAGGATGACCGCCAGGCTCGTCAGGACCAGCCACCACCAGCCGTCAGGCCACGGCGCCGCGCCGGGGGTCGGCCCGGAGCCCACGACGAGCATCA